>NZ_QSBB01000044.1:0-12010 GCF_003465595.1 Collinsella sp. AF05-9 | reverse complement strand
TGGAAAACCTCCCATTTCCCGATGTCCAAGAAATGGGAGGCAGTTCACTGTCCTCTTTGTGGTGGTTTTCGGTCTGTCTCGATCTGTAACATCTAGGATCAAAAATGGCTGCTAGATGTTACAGATCGAGACGGTAGCGCGCCTGGGCAGCGGCGGGCTGACATCTCAGTACCCTATCCGTAATTCACTCAGAAAATCTTATATATAGAGACTTAGATTTGTGTATAAGATCGCGTAAAGCTGGCAACAATACTTCTCGAACAACGTGAAGCCGCCCCGTAGGGCGGCCGCCCCAAGAGAGGTGATTCCATGAGAATCGATAAGCTAGCAATGACGTCGCGCGAGGCGCTGCAGACCGCCATGAGCACGGCTGCCGATGCACAGGCCGGCGCGGTGGAGCCGATCCACCTGCTGTCTGCCCTGCTCGGTGCCGGCGAGCGCAATATCTCCGTGATCATCGAGCGCATCGGTGCCGACCCGGCTCAGCTCGCACGCTCCACACAAGATGCCATCGACCATGCGCCCAAGGTGTCGGGCGAGGGTCAGCAGATGGGCCTGTCCAACGAGCTCGTTCGCGTGATCGAGAAGGCCGAGAAAAAGGCCACCAAGATGGGCGACAGCTTTGTGGTGACCGAGCATCTGCTGATGGCACTTGCCGAGGACAAGGGTGAGGCGGGTCGCGTGCTGCGTGGCGCCGGCGTGACCAAGGAGCGCATCGAGCAAGTCTACGAGGAACTGCGCGGCGATGACCGCGTGACGTCTGCCGAGGACAAGACGCAGTTTGAGGCGTTGGAGCAGTACGGTCGCAACATCTGCGATCTGGCTCGCGCCGGCAAGCTCGACCCGGTCATCGGCCGTACCGACGAGATCCGTCGTACTATTCAGGTTCTGTCCCGCCGCACCAAGAACAACCCCGTGCTTATCGGCGAGCCGGGCGTCGGCAAGACGGCCATCGTCGAGGGCATTGCTCAGCGAATCGTGGCCGGCGACGTACCGAGCACCCTGCGCGACCGCGACCTCATCGAGCTCGACATGAGCGCGCTGGTCGCCGGCGCCAAGTACCGCGGCGAGTTCGAGGACCGCTTGAAGGCCGTGCTCAAGGAAGTCCAAAAGTCCGAAGGCAAGGTCATCCTGTTCATCGATGAGCTCCACACCATCGTGGGCGCGGGTGCCACCGAGGGCTCCATGGACGCCGGCAACATCCTGAAGCCGGCGCTTGCCCGTGGCGACTTGCACGCAATCGGCGCGACTACGCTCGACGAGTATCGCAAGTACATCGAGAAGGACGCGGCACTCGCCCGTCGTTTCCAGACCGTGATGGTCTCCGAGCCCACCGTCGAGGACACCATCTCGATCCTGCGTGGCCTCAAGGAGAAGTACGAGATCTTCCACGGCGTGCATATCACCGATAGCGCGCTCGTGGCGGCCGCCGACCTCTCCGATCGCTACATCGCCGACCGCTTCCTGCCCGATAAGGCCATCGACCTGGTTGATGAGGCGGCAAGCCGCCTGCGCATGGAGCTCGACAGCATGCCGGTCGAGATCGATGCCACCACGCGTCAGCTCACCCAGCTGCAGATCGAGGAGCAGGCGCTCATGAAGGAGACCGACGACGCCTCCAAGGAGCGTCTGGAGGCCCTGCGCCAAGAGATTGCCGAGGTCCAAGAAAAGCTCAACGTGCAAAAGGCCGGCTGGCTCAACCAGAAGAACGCCATCGACCACGTGCAGGAGCTCAAGGGACAGCTCGACGAGGCCAAGAGCGAAGAGGAGCGTGCGACGCGCAACGGCGACCTGGGCCGTGCGTCCGAGCTGCGCTACTCCGTGATTCCGGGCCTGCAGCAGCAGATTCAGGATTCCGAGGCTGCGCTCGAGGCGCAAAAGCAGCAGGACGGCGAGGGCCTCAACGAGCAGGTGACCTCCGATGAGATCGCTGAGGTCGTGAGCGCTTGGACCGGCGTGCCCGTCTCCAAGATGATGCAGGGCGAGCTCGACAAGCTGAAGGGCTTGGAGGGCGAGCTGCATAAGCGCGTCATCGGCCAGGACGAGGCGGTCTCCGCTGTCGCCGCGGCCGTGCGTCGCAGCCGTGCGGGCCTCTCCGATCCGGACAAGCCCATCGGCAGCTTCTTCTTCCTGGGCCCCACCGGCGTGGGCAAGACCGAGCTCGCCAAGGCGCTTGCCGAGTGCCTGTTCGATGACGAGCGTGCGCTCGTGCGTATCGACATGTCCGAGTACATGGAGAAGTTCAGCGTCCAACGTCTGATCGGTGCGCCTCCGGGATACGTGGGTTACGACGAGGGCGGCCAGCTTACCGAGGCCGTGCGCCGTCGTCCGTACTCCGTGATTTTGCTCGACGAGATGGAGAAGGCTCATCCGGATGTCTTTAACGTGCTGCTGCAGGTGCTTGATGACGGCCGTCTGACCGATGGCCAGGGTCGCCAGGTGTCCTTCAAGAACACGATCATCATCATGACGTCTAACGTGGGCTCCAAGGCCATCGCCGATCTGTCCGGTAAGGACGAGGAGGAGATGCGCCATCAGGTCGACGCCGCCATGGCTCAGACCTTCCGCCCCGAGTTCCTCAACCGTATCGACGATATCGTGGTGTTCCATCCGCTCGGCATGTCGCAGATCGAGAAGATCGTCGACATCCAGCTTGCCGACGTCCGCGCGCGTCTGGCCAAGGAGCGCATGACGCTTGCCATCACCCCGGCGGCCAAGCAGATGCTCGCCGTGGGTGGCCTGGACCCCGTGTTCGGTGCCCGTCCGCTCAAGCGCCTGGTCCAGCGCGAGGTCGTGGACGCCATCGCCGCCGCCATCATCGACGGTACGGTGCGCGAGGGCGATCAGGTGACGGTCGATGCCGACAAGGACGGCGGCTTTACCGTCGTGTGCGACAACACGCCGTCTGCTACCTACGAGGTCCCCGACGCCGAGTAGATTTATGGGACATGCCTTAAAATCTGCCAGCCGTCTCTAAACGCCAAGGGCGGCGGATCCAATTGGGTCCGCCGCCCTTTTTCGTGCGACAATCGATAATGTTGAACACGATTGCATGGCAAGGAGATATGCAGATGATAGACAAGAACAAGACGAATGCGCCGGTCGCCAACGCCGCGCCGGCCGCACCCAAGCCTGCACCCAAGCCTGTGCCCAAGCCGCGCGACCCCTACATCCGTGCCGAGAACGAGGATGACGACGGCTACGATCCTTATAGCGATCGTCGCCCCGAGCGCGAGCCCCTCTTCGAAGCCGACCCCTGGCGTTAAGTAGCTCATTTGGGACGGGGCTTTTTTAGCTACTTTGTTTTCGGCTAGAGGCGTTCATGCCTGCCCCCCTCGGCCGCTCGATATCCTCCGGGAGGGGCCACTAATAGAAAACTTGCTTATCCATTAATCAAGATACGCATAATCTTGCTCTCCTGCTAATCAAGAATCGTTATAATCTTGATTAGCAGGAGAGCAAGATTGGAGAATTATGGCATTCAACGACTTGGTGGCTCAAAAAATAAAGGACTTTGAGCAACAGGGGATTCCGCAGGTCTTTGAGCGCGACCTTGATCTGGGCAACCCGCAGGAGCCAAAGCGCGACAACATCGTATATGTGATTGTGGGCGCCCGTCGTTGTGGAAAGACGTATCGCTTGTATCAGGAGATGCGGCGGCTTCAGGGCCAAGGCGTCGAGCTTGACCGGATGCTATATTTCAATTTTGAGGATGAGCGCTTGCGTCCGTATGAGCCATCGCTACTAGCGGACGTGCTCGATACATTCTATGCACTATATCCTGCTGCTCGAGGCGAGGGCGCCTACCTTTTCTTTGACGAGATCCAGGAAATACCCGAATGGGGTGCGTTTCTGCGACGCGTGGTCGATACGGAGAAGGCGACCGTTTACGTGACGGGATCTTCTTCTAAGATGCTGTCCTCAGAACTTAAGAGCGAGTTCAGGGGCCGTTCTCTTGTGCGAGAGCTTTTTCCGTTGAGTTTTTCGGAATACGTCCGATATAAGACGGGGAGCGTTCCTGAGTCGAACGCGCCCTTCTCCTCAAGCGCTGCAGCGTTGCTCCGACACCATCTGGTCGGATATCTCGAGCGAGGGGGATTCATCGCGACACTTGAGCAGACGCCCGCAGACGCGATTCAGCTGCTACAGGAATATGCGTCGCGAACGGTCGCTATGGACGTTGTGGAGCGTTACGACGTCAAGAGCCCTCGTTTGGCCTCACTGTTTCTGACGCGGTGTATGGCATCTTCGGGACGAGAGCTGTCGGTGAACAAGGTGTACAACGAGTTCAAGAGCAGGCAGATACCCGTCAGTCGTAATTCGCTCAGCGACTTACTTGAGTATTACGAGGACGCCTACCTGCTGTTTTCTGTGCCGGAGTTTACGCGTTCACTTGCAAATAATACGCGGTCTGCGTCTAAAGTCTACGCTGTCGATCCTGCGATGTTTGGAGCATTCTCTCCCGCATCGGCATTGGACCAGGGCCAGAGGCTCGAGACTGCGGTGTTCAATGCGCTCAGAAGAAGGACTCCTGCGGTGCGGGTCGGTTCGGTCTGCCGCCTACTGGTCAAGGAGAAGAATAAAAGCCATGAGGTTGACTTTGTGGCTGGGGATGCACTTCTCATGCAGGCTTATAGCCTGACTCAGGTGAGTGTGGATATGGCAAGCGAGAAAACGCGCGAACGCGAAATTGCAGCCCTCGATGCCTCGATGGCCCAGTTTGATCTTGGTGAGTCGGTAATCGTTACTATGGATGAACAGGCCGATATTCCATGTGAACACGGTGTGGTACACGCTGTGCCCGCATGGAAGTGGCTCCTTGCCTAATCATCTACGGATCTGTGGGGCCAGGACCTCCTGGCCCCTTCATCACGGTTGGGGAGTACCATGATGCGCCCGGCTAGTCCTGGGCCTTGATGCTCGGCAGCAGAATCTGGGCGATGTAGTCGCATTCGAGCTTGGTGGCAGCGTCGGCCTTGCCGTCTTTGCCGACCAGCACGCTCTTGATCTGGCTGTAGGTGTAGCGGTTGCCGGTCGTAAGCTCGACAAGCTCAATGGCTGTGTCCATGGGATAGGTCGACACGGGGTTCTGCGTGCGCCCGTTGATGGTCTGGGGCACCACGTACGGATAGACGGGGCCGCTGGCGTAGACGGTATAACCGTTGCCTAGATTGGCCGCACCCAAAACCGTATCGCCCTCATCGGGCGTAAAGCTCTCGCCCTCGCGCACCGCGACGAGCGTCACAATCGGCGTATCGCTGTCGCCGGCAAGATAGATGCATAGCGTGCTGCCATTTTGCCAAGTCTCGACCTTGCCGTACCATTCGACGGGGATATCGAGCTGGTAGAGGTCGGTTGCCTTGTGACGGGCGTCGGCATCACGGGCTGCCTGTGCCTTTTGCGCGCTCACGGCATTGACGGCGGCGTCGCGCCGCGCGGTTGCCGCCTGCTGGAGCACCTTGGCGGTGGCGGCGGAGCTCGCGCCGCCTTCCTCGGCATACTTGGCGGCGGCGTCGATCTGGTCGTTGGTTACCGTGTCGGCCGAAGGCACCTTGAGTTTAAAGGCAGCCTGGGCACTTAAATCCTGTCCATCGCTCTTAACGGTGACCTGCGTCTTGGTGGTCGGGACGGTATAGATGGTGCCGTCGGCCGCGATGGGGGAGGCAGCGATGGAGAGCGTGTAATCGCCGGGCAGCAGTTTGATGCCGCGGCCGTGCTCGTCAACGTAGAGCGTTTCGCTCACAGAAGAGCCGTCGGAGTCCTGGCCACTCACCTGCACGGGGATCTTTGAGCCGGTGGAGCAGTCGAGTCCCGCGGCATGTACGCCAATTTGCACCGACATCATGGTATGGGCGTTTGCGGCAACTACGGCGGCCTGCTCTTGCTGGTATCCGTTCCAAGCCGCATAGCCCGCGCCGCCGGCGACGAGCGCGACAGCCACGACACCGGCGACCATCAGATTGCGGCGCTTGGGCGACATCTTACGATGACGAACCTCGGCTTCGTGTGCCGAGGGAGCGGACGGCAGGGGAATATCTCCCATGGCGATGGTCTCGTCGACGACTGGCGCAGAGCCCAAGCCGGGGAGCTCGCGGGTGAGCGATTCGTCGACGGGCAAGTCGCCAAGCAGGGAGGTCTCATCTCCCGCGTTGGGTTCCGGTTGGCCATTGCCCTCGTCATCGCCTTTTTCGACATCGGCTTCATCGCGAGCATCCTCGACGTCGTCGCCCGTATCCGGTATGCCATCGCCCGCCGCGTCCTGCATGTCGGCGATTGTCTCGTCAAACGCAACTTCGTCCAGCGAAAACCGGTCTAGGCTCTCCAAGGCCTCGGCGCACGCCGCTGCATCTTGGGCCGCGTCCTCTTGGCCCCTCGTCTCATTTTCCATATATCCCCCAAGCTCAATATCGGGACAACAATGTACCCAAAATTAAGGTCACATAGAGCTGGCGTGCAGTCGGAAATTCGATTTTATCTGCGCGATACATTGTGAATATGTGCATGAATGCACGCGCGACAGCAAAAAGCCCCCGGAAAGCAAACGAATTGCTTTCCGGGGGCTGCGCATAACGCGAGATTACGGAGCCAAAGAGACGCGCCTACATCCAAATGCGGACGGCAGCGAGCGCGTTACTCGGCGTGTGCGTAATCCACCTTGGCGCGGCGAGCGGTAGCCTTCTCCCAATCGCTGGTGCCCTCAAAGACATCCTGCTTGTAGGGATTGCGGCCGAGCTTCTTGGCGCGGTAGGCGATGTAGATGATCGCGGCGATGTTGGCGACCAGTGCGGCGATCGAGACCGCAGTAGCGGCGCTGGGGTCGAGCGTGGAGTGGGTCACAAAGATGGACTCCTCCTGGAAGTACGGGAACACCTGGGCAAACATGCACCAAATGGCCAGCGTAAAGGCGCGGTTCTGGATCCAACCGCCCTTGTTCCAGATAAAGGCGGCGACGGTGGGCGCCAGCAGCAGCGCAAAGCCGCAGAACCAGGAGTGGGCGGGCAGGCAGTTGTAGGTGTAGCAGAAGTTCCAGATATCGTAGGCGATGATGTAGACCCAGGTCATGTCGGGCCACAGCATGTCGGTCTTGTCCTCGGAGGCGTAGACGCTCCACCAACCGGTCATGCAGAAGATGTTGATGATACCGGCGATGCCGTTGAACACGTTGTTCCAGCCGGCAAGCTGCGTAGCACCTTCGGAGGTGACCCAAGTGGACTGGCCCAGGACAAAGAAGTGATAGGCGCTCTCAAAGTCGGACACGACGGCGATCATGATGTTGATGGCGACGATCACAAACGGCCACGCGCGGAACCAGTGCGCCTTGCCGATCTTGCCCCACTGATACTTAATGGCGATGAAGCCCCAGCAACCGGCCAACGCCGCGTAGACCTTGGCGTAGTGGAACCAGCTGTTCTGGTACACATGGGTGGGGTTGGTGAGCGCCCACTCGGCGCCCTGCGAAACGCCGATGGCGATAGCGACGCAGTAGATGGTCATGGCCAGCGGAGCCACGCCAAAGATGATTGCCGCGCCCAGCTTGGTGCGGCGGCCGATCTCGTTGAGCACGATCAGGCCAATAAAGACCATGGCCCAGCCGGCCCAGTGGATAAGGGTATCGCTACCCCAAACATCGAACAGCATGCTGCTCTCCTTTCACACGCCCGCGGCCCCTCTTCTGATCGCGGGCAGTTTGGCCAAATGTCGTCAGTTCTGGGGCTTGCGCTCCGGATACTTGGCGGTATAGCCCTCGATGTGGAGTGTCGAGGCGATGATTTCCTTGACCGTCTCGTCGGGCACATCGGGGTGCGTGCGGATATACATCAACAACCCCATAATGAGGGTGTAGAACGTCTCGTAGACATGGTCGATGCGTAGCTCATGATGGGCGACAAAATCCACCACGGTGGTATCGCAGATATACTGCGCCACGCGCTGGACCACGTTGTGCAAAAAGCCGCCGTAGAGCGCGCCGCTGCTCGAGGTGAGCGTGCTCGGCAACTCGTGGCCGCTCACGACCAGGCGCTTAAAGAGCGGAGCAACGGTGTCGAGTGCGCCTTCGATGTCGCCAACCGTGCGGCTGGCGTTCCACTGCTCGAGCTCGGCGATAAAGCCGTCGATTGCCTCGTCCATAACGGCGGTGACGGCGGCATCCATATCGGCAAAGTAGTGGTAGAACAGCGAACGCGTGCAGCCAGCCCGCTTGGTCACGGCCGATACCGAAAGATGGGACACACCAAGCTCGGCGCTCACGGCGCGCACAGCGGCGAGGATCTCGCGACGGCGCTCGTCGCCCGTCAGGCGTTTTGCCGCGCTATCGGATGCGGGGACGGCATCGACCACAGAGATATCTGCTGCGTTGTTGCCCATGTTTTGCCGCCTTTCATCCTCTTTTGCCTGACCGTTCGCCTAACAGTCTTGAATATTGTTGACGGTTCGTCAATACTATTTTTGACACAATGTCAACAATGGCGGGTGAAAGGCATGGGGGCATGCCCGGCCTGCAAAAAAAGAGGGGCGCTGCGGTCTCGCCGGGCTGTGGCAAGAGAAGGGACGACTATGATTCTCAACGGACCGGGGATTAGCTATACCGAGCCCGATATCGGCGCGGAGTTCGTGCCGCCGATACCGGAGCATCCGCGCGAGGCCATCGTCAAACTGTGTGAGCACTGCACCAACCGCCTGCTGCACCGCGACGAGCTGCTGGGCTACGAGTACTGGTCGTTTGCCGAGGCCGCAACCGACGAGCAGGCCGAAGTGCTCTGCAAGATGAAGATGCGCCGTCCCTATACGCTGCCCGAGATGGTCAAGCTCACCGGCATGCCCGAGGCCGATATCGAAAAAATGCTCGACGACATGAGCTACACGGGTCTGCTCGAGTACAACTGGGAAAACCCCGAGCGCGCCAAGCAGTGGGTGCTGCCCATGCTGGTGCCGGGTTCCGCCGAGTTCCTCAACATGCGCGTGAGCCAGCTCGAGGAGCATCCGGTCTATGCCAAGTTCTTTGAGCAGGCGTCCAAGGGACCGCTGTCCAAGGCCACGCCGATGGTGCCGCCCGGCGGTGCCGGCATCGGCATGCATGTCATTCCGGTCGAGAAGGCCATCGATGCCGCGAGCACCTCGGTGCCGATCGAGCATATCGAGCATTGGCTCGACAAATACGAAGGTAAGTATGCCGCTAGCACCTGCAGCTGCCGCGCGAGCCGTCGCGTGATGGGAGAGGGCTGCGCCGACGACCCGGCCGATTGGTGCATCGCCGTGGGCGATATGGCCGACTACGTGGTCGAGACCGACCGCGGCCATTATGTGACGCGCGAGGAGGTCTACGACATCCTGCGCCAGGCCGAGGACAACGGCTTTGTGCACCAGATCACCAACATCGACGGTGAGAACAAAATCTTCGCCATCTGCAACTGCAACGTCAACGTGTGCTACGCCCTGCGCACTTCGCAGCTGTTCAACACGCCCAACCTGTCGCGCTCGGCCTACGTCGCCAAGGTCGAGAAGGACAAGTGCGTGGCCTGCGGTCGCTGCGTTGAGGTGTGTCCGGCCGGCGCCGCCAAACTGGGCCAGAAGCTCTGTAGCAAAAAGGCTGGCGGACAGGTGCCCGAGTATCCGCGCCAGGAGCTGCCCGATGCCACCAAGTGGGACCACACCAAGTGGTCGCCCAACTACCGCAACGACAACCGTATCGAGACGCATGAGTCCGGCACCGCTCCCTGCAAGACGGCCTGCCCCGCGCACGTTGCCGTTCAGGGCTATTTGAAGCTCGCGGCGCAGGGCCGCTATGACGAGGCGTTGGCGCTCATCAAGCGCGAGAACCCGTTGCCCGCTATCTGCGGCCGTGTGTGCAACCGCCGCTGTGAGGATGCCTGCACCCGCGGTCGCGTGGACGAGGCCGTGGCCATCGACGAGGTCAAGAAGTTTATCGCCCAGCGCGATCTGGATGCCGCGACTCGCTATGTCCCACCTGTGGTGACCCCGACGCGTGCCGGCGGCTTCGACCAGAAGATCGCCATCATCGGCGCCGGTCCGGCCGGTCTGTCCTGCGCCTTCTATCTGGCCGAGAAGGGCTACAAGCCCGTCGTGTTCGAGAAAAACGAGCGCCCGGGCGGCATGCTCACCTACGGCATTCCCAGCTTTAAGCTGCAGAAGGACGTTATCGAGGCCGAGGTCGAGGTCATTCGCCTGATGGGCGCCGAGTTCCGCTATGGCGTGGAGGTCGGTCGCGATGTGACGCTCGACGAGCTTCGCGCGCAGGGCTTTAAAGCCTTTTACGTGGCCATTGGCTGCCAGGGTGGCCGCCTTGCCGGTATTCCGGGCGAGGATGCCGAGGACGTGACCGTGGCCGTCGACTTTTTGCGCGAGGTCAACAGCGGCAAGATCGACGCGCTGCCCGGGCGCACCATCGTGGTGGGCGGCGGCAACGTGGCCATCGATGTCGCGCGCAACGCCTGCCGTCTGGGTTCCGAGCACGTTGAGATGTTCTGCCTGGAGAGCGAGGTCAAGATGCCTGCCAGCGAGGAGGAGCGTCGCGAGGCCATTGAGGACGGCGCGCACATTAGCTGCGGCTGGGGCCCCAAGGAGATTCACCTGGACGAGGCCGGTCGTGTGTGCGGTATCACCTTTAAGCGCTGCACGCGTGTCTTTGACGACGAGGGCCGTTTTGCGCCCGAGTATGACGAGAACGACTTGCGCCGTGTCGATGCCGACCGTGTCGTCATGTCGATTGGCCAGTCCATTGTGTGGGGCGACCTGCTGGCTGGCTCCAAGGTGGAGCTCGGCCGCAGCCAGGGTGCCCTTGCCGATCCGCAGACGTACCAGACCGCCGAGCCCGACATCTTTGTGGGCGGCGACGTCTACACCGGTCCCAGCTTTGCTATCGACGCCATCGCCGCCGGTCACGAGGCCGCCGTGTCCATCCATCGCTTTGTGCAGCCGGGCTCCACGCTCACCATCGGCCGCAACCAGCGCCGCTACGCCGCGCTCGACCGCGACGATGTCGTGATCGAGAGCTATGACAACGCGAGCCGTGAGGTTGCCCACGTGGACCACGAGCGCGAGAAGGCCGCGCCCTTCAGCGAGTACGTCGAGACCTTTACCGAAGAGCAGGTGCGCGCCGAGACCGCCCGTTGCCTTGGCTGCGGTGCCTCAATCGTCGACCCCAACAAGTGCATCGGCTGCGGCCTGTGCACCACCAAGTGCGCGTTTGACGCCATCCATCTGGATCGCGACCGCCCCGAGTGCTCCACGATGGTCAAATACGAGCAAAAGCTCCCAAGCCTTGGTAAATACGCGCTCAAGCGCGCCATCAAGATTAAATTAGGGAAGAAATAAAAGAACCTAACAAGAAAGCGAACGGCGCAGAGGGCGGTTGGACAGCGAGCGAGTCCCAGGCGCGGCGAGGTGCCTTGAAAGAGGAGGGCATAGGGCTTTTGCCCATGCCCGACGATTGAAAGGCAGATCGCCCGTCTGGGACTCGCGCAGCGTCAAGCCGACCGCCGTTCGGTAGAACGGCGGAAGGAATTAAAAGTGCACGAGCTCGGAATCGTCTATCACATCATTCGCGATGTCGAGAATGTGGCGCGCGCCAATGGCGTGAGTCGCGTTTCGAGCGTGACGCTGCTCCTGGGCGAGGTCTCGGGCGTCGTTCCCGATCTGCTGCTTGATGCTTGGCGCTGGGCGGCAGATAAAAAGCCTATCACGCAGGGCGCGGAGCTTATTGTGGAGCCTGTCGAGGCCGTGACGCATTGCGAGGCGTGCGGCTGCGACTACGCGACGGTCGAGCACGGCAAGACCTGCCCCCATTGCGGTAGCGGCGAGACCTATCTGCTGCAGGGCCAGGAGGTCATGATCAAGCAGATCGAGACCCCCGACGAGGACCCGACAGACGCTGCCCCCGACGGCCTATCCGATGCCCCCGATGCCGTCGACGCCGCCAACCCCCTCCACATCGCCTAACTTAGTCGTTGGGTGTTCCTATAGTTTTGTCAACCTTCGACGCTACTCCCGGTAG
>NZ_QSBB01000043.1:0-13479 GCF_003465595.1 Collinsella sp. AF05-9 | reverse complement strand
GCAACGGAAAAGAGCCGCCCTTTCGGACGACTCAAACTGTAATGGGGATTAAAGAATCATTTTGGTTCCCGCCACCGCTGCGAGTGCGAGGCGGACAAAACGCCCCCGCTCGCGAACAATTCTGTCACCTTGGCGACGTGCGTGGCGCGCACCTGCAGTTTCGCAGCCATAATGGTGGCAAGACAATCAAGAGGGGAGCGGAATCCATGGCGCTAATCTATATCGTTGAGGACGACGAGCCCATTCGTCGTGAGCTTGTCGACATCCTTGCCCGCGCCGGGTTTGAAATCGAGGCCTGCGAATCGTTCGAGCATGTCTCGCGCGATATTCTCGCCGCCGCGCCCGATCTGGTGCTGCTCGACCTCACGCTTCCCGTCAAGGACGGCCAGCATATCTGCCACGAGGTTCGCCGCGAATCCGAGGTCCCCATCATCGTCCTCACGTCGCGCACGACCGAGATCGACGAGGTCATGGCCATGACGCTCGGCGCGGACGACTTTGTTCCCAAGCCCTATAGCGCGCGCGTGCTCGTGGCGCGCATCAACGCACTGCTGCGTCGCACCGCGGCGTCAGGCGAGCGCAGCACGCTCGTCCACAAGGGGCTGGAGCTCGACCTCGCCCGCTCTATGGTCACCAACACGGCGACCGGCGACAGCACCGAGCTCACCAAAAATGAGCTGCGCATTCTCTCGCTGCTCCTGAGCCGCGCGGGCAAGATCGTCTCGCGCTCGGCCATCATGCAGGACCTGTGGGACTCCGACGCCTTCGTGGACGACAATACGCTCACCGTCAACATCAACCGCCTGCGCACCACGCTCGAAAAAATCGGCATCAAGGGGTATTTGACGACGCATCGCGGCCAAGGCTATTCGGTCTAGGGGCCGGCTATGTCGTTTGGCAAGTTCTTTAAAGATGCACTGCTTCCCGTCGCCGTGTGGACGTGCGGCGTGCTGCTGAGCTGCTTTGTGCTGACGGTCGCCGGCGCACCCGTTTCTATCGTGGTCGTGGCGGTCGGCGTATCCTTTATCTTCGGTATGCTCGGCATCGTGATCGAGTACGCTCGCCGTCGCCGTTTTCTGCGTCAGTTGGAGCGCGCGGCAGAGGAGCTCGAGAGTCCCGCATGGGTGCAGGAGATGGTGCAATGCCCAACCTATGCCGAGGGCGAGCTCGAGTACGAGGTCCTGTGCCGGGTGGGCAAAGCCGCCTGCGACGAGGTTGCCGAGGGCCGGCGTCAGACCGAAGACTATCGCGACTATATCGAGAGCTGGGTCCACGAGGCCAAGCTGCCCCTGGCGGCGGCTCACCTGATTCTGGAAAACCTGGACGGCAGCGAAGACGACCTGTCGCGCGTAGATGATCTCGGTCGCGAGCTTGCCCGCGTGGAGCGCTATATTGACCAGGCGCTGTACTATGCGCGCTCGGAAGTCGTGGAGCGCGACTACCTGATTCGTCGCTGGGACCTTAAGACCTTGGTGACGGGTGCGATTAAAGCCAACGCCCGCGAGCTCATCGCGGCGCACGTGGCTCCGGTGTGCGAGAACCTCGACTTCGAGGTCTTCACCGACGAAAAATGGCTCGAATTTATCCTGGGCCAGCTCATTCAGAACAGCATTAAATATGCGTGCGAGGACGGCGCGAAGATCGTGTTTTCGGGCGCATTGCTGGACGAGGGCTTGGCGAGCGAACGTATCGAGCTCACCGTCGCGGACAACGGCTGCGGCGTGAGCGCGGCCGACCTGCCGCGCGTGTTCGAGAAGGGCTTTACCGGCGACAACGGCCGCACCACCAAGCGCGCAACGGGCATCGGCCTCTACCTGGTGGCGCGCCTGTGCTCCAAGATGGGCATCGACGTCACCGCGGCATCCGACTCCGGCGAAGGCTTTGTCGTAACATTCGCGTTTTCAACGAATAAGTTTCAATATTTCGAGTAACGCAACGCGGCAGACGCCCACCCAAACAAAAACGTGCAGCCCAAACAAAACGTGCCACCCCAAACGGGGCGGCACGCTATCTTTTATCAGCCAACTCGCTGAAGTAAGGCTGCGAAGGCCGCGGGGCCGGGAGGGGTTTCCTAAGGGCACATCCCGCAGCCGCAACGCGGCGAGGACGTGCCCGTGGAAACCCCGCAGGCCCCGCGGCCGGTGGGAGCAACGCTACTTCACGACCAAAATGTCGCAGTCCGTATTGCGCAGCAGGAACGTCGAAATCGAACCCAGCAGCGCATACTTGATCGAGGACAGGCCGCGGGCGCCGCAGAGCACCAGGTCGGGCTTGACCACGTCGAGCATCTCGTCTTTGAGCGTCTCACGAATACGGCCGGCGCGAATCATGACTTCGACCTCGGGAATGTCGGGATTGGCCTTGGCCTCTTCGAGCTGCTTGGCGATGGAGTTCTTAAATGCCTCCTCTAGGCCGTTGACCAGATCGACCGGATAGGAACCGGCGCTCTCGAGCGCCGTGGAATCGATAACGTGGCCGATGATTAGCTTGGCGCCGTTGTTCGCGGCGACCTTGATGGCGCGTGCGAGCACAAAATCCTGCTGTTCAGTACCGTCGAGTGAAACAAATACCTTGGTGTAGCCCTCGTTCATGGTTTCCTCCTTGGTCTATCGCACGGGCGCGGGGCTCGTGCATCGGGCGGGCGCGGGCGCGTTGGCCGCCGGACACTTTATCTTGTTGCAGTTATACCCAAGGATTTGGGTTTGACCGCTCGCAATTCTGTGAACGGGCGAGTTTTTTGGTAAGGGTAGGCGCAGGCGCGCCGCCAACGGTTGATAATGGGACATCGCCCGCACCGTCCGCAGAACAATATCGGCGGGTGTCTAACGAGGGGGTCCCTTTGGATATCATCGAGCTTTTTAAATCTGCCTTCATGGGCCTGGTCGAGGGCATCACCGAATGGCTGCCCGTTTCGTCGACGGGTCACATGATCTTGGTGGACGAGTTCGTCAAGATGAACGTGAGCGAGACGTTCTGGAATATGTTCCTGGTCGTGATTCAGCTCGGCGCCATTTTGGCCGTCTGTGTGCTGTTCTTCCATGAGCTCAATCCCTTCTCGCCCAGCAAGGGTAAGGAGGGCCGTCGCGACACCTGGGTGCTGTGGGGCAAGATTGTGCTCGGCTGCATTCCTGCGGCGGCGATCGGCCTGCCGCTCAACGACTGGATGGAGGAGCATTTCTACAATGCTCCCGTCGTGGCGCTGGCGCTCATTGTGTACGGCGTGCTGTTTATCGTGATCGAGAACTGGCGCGCGAGCAAGCGCGAGGAAATGGCCGTTGCCGGTTCGTTTGGTTCGCGTGCTGTGGCGTCGGGTGGACGTCCCACCGGTGCGCACTTTGCGGCGCCCGCCGCGGCTACCGCTGAGGATGAGGGCGATGATGAGAATCTGGACTTTGGCTCCATCGCCACGCTCGAGGACCTGAGCTGGAAGACTGCGCTGGGTATTGGCTGCTTCCAGGTGCTTTCGCTGGTGCCTGGTACGTCTCGCTCCGGTTCTACCATCATCGGTGGCCTGCTTTTGGGCTGCACGCGTTCGGTGGCGTCCAAGTTCACGTTCTTCCTGGCCATCCCTGTCATGTTTGGCGCGAGTGCGCTCAAGCTGGTCAAGTACTTCATCAAGGGCGGCACGTTCGGCGCCAACGAGGTCGCTATCTTGGGCGTGGGCTGCGTTGTTGCCTTTGTGGTTTCGCTCATCGCCATCAAGTGGCTCATGGGCTTCGTCCGCCGTCACGACTTTAAGTGCTTCGGCGTCTACCGCATCATCCTGGGCATCGTGGTGCTCGCGTACTTCTTCGTTCTGGAGCCTATGCTTGGCCTGTAACTTGGTTGACGCTGCGCGGCGGCCAGAGCGACAACTTGTCATTCAACGAGGGCGGCATGACCAAAAGGTCTATGCCGCCCTCTTTTCATGCCAATTTGTTCGCTCTGGCCGCCGCTCGCTACCGTTGCCATGACATCGGTGGCTCCGTGATTGGTGCATTGGGGGTCAGATTTCTTTGCACCAACGTGGTGCAGACCAACCTGACCCCATTGCACCAAATCTGCCGGGGCGGGCCTGACGGTGGCGCACGGAGTCGTGGTGTGATTTGCGTCGGTGTCCGCGCGGCTCGGTATACTGGTACGGCTCAAACTATGGCGCTGCCCGCAGGCGCGCCGTCCGTCAGATGAGGAGTCGCCCATGACCCAGCCCTTGCCCTGGGAAAAGAACGCCGCGGTGCCCGTGCCGCCCGCGCCGGAACCCGTGCCGCTCGATGTATACGCCGCCCCCGCTGCGCCGGAACCCGAGCTCGTCCCGCTCGACATCTACGACGCTCCCGCGCCGGCGCCCAAGCCCATCAAGCCGCTCGTCGACATCGACAGCCTCAATCCCGCCCAGCGCGAGGCGGTCCTGACCACCGAGGGCCCGTTGCTGGTGCTCGCCGGCGCCGGCTCGGGCAAGACCCGCGTCTTGACCTTCCGCATCGCACATATGCTCGGCGACTTGGGTGTTAAGCCTTGGCAGGTTCTTGCCATTACGTTTACCAACAAGGCTGCGGCAGAGATGCGCGAGCGTCTGACGGCACTCATCCCCAGCGGCACCCGTGGCATGTGGGTGTGCACCTTCCATGCCATGTGCGTGCGCATGCTGCGCGAGGACGCCGATCTGCTGGGCTACACCGGCCAGTTCACCATCTACGATGACGATGACTCAAAGCGCATGGTGCGTGACATTATGCAGGCGCTCGGCATCGAGCAAAAGCAGTTCCCCATCAACATGATCCGCAGCAAGATCAGCTCGGCCAAAAACGCCATGATCGGCCCCGAGGACATGCTCAAGAGCGCCGATAGCCCCAATGACAAAAAGGCCGCGCAGGTCTACCTGGAGCTGGAGCGCCGCCTGCGCGCCGCCAATGCGATGGACTTTGACGACCTGCTCGTGCGCACGCTCGAGCTGCTGCGCACCCGCCCCGAGGTGCTCGATAAGTACCAGGAGCGCTTCCGCTACATTAGCGTCGACGAGTATCAGGACACCAACCACGTCCAGTACGAGATCGCCAACCTGCTGGCCGCCAAGTACCAAAACCTTATGGTCGTGGGCGACGACGACCAGTCCATTTATAGCTGGCGTGGCGCCGACATCACCAATATCCTGGACTTTGAGAAGGACTTTAAAAACTGCAAGACCGTCAAGTTGGAGCAGAACTATCGCTCCACGGGTCACATCCTGAGCGCCGCCAATGCCGTGGTGCGTCACAACTCGCAGCGCAAGGACAAGCGCCTGTTTACGGCCGAGGGCGATGGCGAGAAGATTCAGGCTTTCCAGGCAAGCGACGAGCGCGACGAGGGTCGCTGGATTGCCGGCGAGATCGAGAAGCTGCATGCCAAGGGTACGAGCTACGACGATATCGCCGTGTTCTACCGCACCAACGCCCAGTCGCGTATCCTCGAAGATATGTTCCTGCGCGCGGGCGTGCCCTACAAGATCGTCGGCGGCACGCGATTCTTCGACCGCGCCGAGATCCGCGATGTCATGGCCTACCTCAAGATGATCGTGAACCCGGCCGACGAGATGAGCGTCAAGCGCGTCATCAACACGCCGCGCCGCGGCATCGGCTCCACTTCGATCCAAAAGATTGAGCAGCTGGCGCGCGACAACCGTTGCTCGTTCTTCCAGGCCTGCGAGATCGCAACAGCCGAGACGGGCATGTTTAGTGCCAAGGTGCGCAACGGCCTGTCGAGTTTTGTGGCGCTGGTGCGCGAGGGCCGTCGCATGGACGGCGAGCTCAAGGACGTCGTCGAGATGATTGTCGACAAGACGGGCCTGCTGCAGGCGTTCCGCGCCGAGGGCACCATGGAGTCCGAGAGCCGCGCCGAGAACATCCAGGAATTCCTGGGCGTCGCCGCCGAATTTGAGGAGACGCACGAGGATATCGAGGGCACGCTCGAGAGTCTAGAAGAGCTGCGCGCAGCCGGTGTTGCCGACGTGCCTGCCGGCGCCGAGTCCGAGCCCGTCGTGGTGAGTGCGCCCGCGCCCGAGCCGGGGCCGTCTGCACCGGCATCCTCGTTTGAGGCACTCGTCGGCGCTCGTGACGCCGCGGGCTCCAATCCGCTCGATAGCCTAACCGCCCCGGCGCTCTCGCCGCAGGATGCCTTGGCCGCCGCCATCGCGGGCAACGCGTATGCCGCGCCGACGGAGATGCCGGCGGGTGCCGTGCATGCCGACGAGATCGAGCGCACCTACGGCCCGCTCACCTGCAAGGCGCTGCCGGCACTCATGGAGTGGCTGGCCCTGCGCTCCGACTTGGATTCCCTGGCCGGCGAGACACATGCCATCACCATGATGACCATCCACTCCGCTAAGGGCCTGGAGTTCCCCGCGGTGTTCGTGGCCGGCATGGAGGAGGGTATCTTCCCGCACGTGCACGACTTTGGCGGTAGTGACGATCCGGGCAAGCTCGAGGAAGAGCGTCGCCTGGCCTACGTCGCCATCACGCGTGCTCGCAAGCGCCTGTTCCTGACCTATGCGGCCACGCGTCGCACTTACGGCTCGACCTCTGCCAACCCGCGCTCGCGCTTCCTCAACGAGATTCCGTTCGAGGACATCGAGTTTAGCGGCATCGGTTCTGCCGGTTTTGAGGGCACGGGCTGGGAGAAACGCGGCGACCGTCACGGCACCTTTGGCTCGGGCATGGGCTCGGATATGTATGGCGGCAAGGTGTTTGGCTCGCATACGCGCTCGACCGGCGGTTCCGGTTCGCGCGGCGGATCGAGCTTCGACGATTTCTTTGGCGGCAGCAGCTATGGGACCGAGCGCCATCGTGGGGTCTCGCCCGACGCCGGCCGTGTTGCCTCGACCTTTGGCTCGGGCGCGCCGCGAGCCAAAAAGCCGTCGTCCAAGGTGTCGCCGACGGTGGAGCGCAAGGTCGATCGCGCCAGCGCGTCGCAGGACTTTGCCGCGGGCGATACCGTGAGCCACAAGACCTTTGGCACGGGTACCGTGATCTCGGTCGCCGGAGACATGATCGAGGTGCAGTTCGAAAAAACCGGCCAGACCAAAAAGCTCATGAAGGGCTTCGCACCTATCGTCAAGCTGTCGTAATCCCAGCGGACCTGGGCGGGCGTATAGGGCAACATCGCCTGCTCGGACAGTCCTGCGCAAGACGGAGAGCACATTAAGTGCTCTCCTTTGCGTGCGGAACTCGCGATCGATGTTGCCCTATACGCCCGCCCAGGTCCTTAGATAACGCTGCTTGCGAACGTCGCTCTGCTCGTTCGCTTTTTGGTCTGGAGAGCCGGGTGGGCTGATATATAGATACGAGTAGGGGCTCCTCCGTTGATGAACGGGGGAGCCCCTTGTTTCGTTTTGGTTGTTGTTGCGACCTAGAGGTGGCTGATGATCAGTTCCATCTTGCCTTTGAGGTCAATGGAGCTGACGGTACTGGGTGCCAGCAGGTGACTGCCCTTGTGGACGGGGTCGCCGCAGACGGTGCCTTCGCCGTCGATGACCGACAGGCACATGAAGGGCCAGCGCTGCTCGAGGGTCTTGCTGCCGTCGACGCGCACGCGATCGACGGTGTAGCAGGGGTTGGACTCGAGCTCGGTCACGCCATCGACCTCGGGCGCGGTCACCGTGCCGTCGGTCGGAGCCTGAACATCAAAATCGATGCAGTCGAGGCTCTGCTCAATGTGCAGCGGGCGCAGCTTGCCGTCGGTGCCGGGACGGTCGTAGTCGTACAGGCGATAGGTCACATCGCTCGACTGCTGCGTCTCCAAAATGAGCGTGCCGGTCTTGATGGCGTGCACGGTACCGGAGTCAATCTGGAAAAAGTCGCCCTTGTGGATCGGCAGCACGTTGAGCATGTCGTTCCAGCGGCCGTCCTTGATCATCTGTGCGGCCTCACCGCGATCCTTGGCGCGCTGCCCGACGATAATCGTGGCGCCGGGCTCGCAGTCCAGGACATACCAACACTCGGTCTTGCCCAGGCTGCCGTTCTCGTGTTCGGCGGCGTACTCGTCGTTGGGATGAATCTGGATCGAAAGGTCGTCCTTGGCGTCCAGAATCTTAATGAGCAGCGGGAACTCCTTGCCCTCGCAGTTACCAAAGAGCTCGCGGTGCTCGGCCCACAGCCACGAAAGCGTGTGACCGGCGTACGGGCCCTCCGCGATCTGGCAGTCGCCGTTGGGGTGGGCCGAGATGGCCCAGCACTCACCGATGGGACCCTCGGGAATGTCGTAACCAAATACGGTTTCGAGCTGGCGGCCGCCCCAGATCTTCTCGTGGAAGATCGGCGTCAGTTTAATCAAGTCGGACATGTGCATACTCCCATAAGGTTGTGCGGGTGCCGCGTAAGACAGCTCAAAACTAGCACCCACCGGATTACAAAACTAGGCCAACGTTACGTTGTGCAGCTCAAAGCGGTCGCCTACGTTGTGCGAGATAGAATATTCAAACGCGGTACCGCTATCCAAGAAGCCAATCTGGTTGAGTTCGAGCAGGGGAGAGCCGGGTTTGGTATCCAGGCGCTCAGCCTCTTCCTCAGTTGCCGCGACAGCGCGAATGGTGCGATGGAAGCTCGAAATCTTCAGCCCGCATTGCTCGCGGATAAAGCCGTAGACCGATCCGTACAGGTCCTTCTTTTTAAGACCCGGGATCAGTTCGAGCGGCATATAGGTGTACTCGATGACGATGGGCTTCTCGTCGACCTGGCGCACGCGCACGATGTGATAGGCGAAGTCATCCTCGGCCATTCCCAGCTGGGTCGCAACCTCTGCCGGCGGATTGACGATCGAGAAATCGTAGACCACCGAGGTCACCTTTTCCCCGCGGTGCTCATACGAAAAGCCCTGGGCACGGTCGTTCTTGCCTTGAAAAAACACCTGGCCGGGAAGTCCCGCCGTGTCCTTGACGTAGGTGCCCGATCCGCGCCGGCTGGTAATAAGGCCTTCCTCGGTGATCTGCTCAATCGCTCGTTTGACGGTGATTTTGGAAACGCCATAGAGCTCACAGAACTCAACGACGGTGGGCAACTTATCGCCCGGTTTAAGTGCGCCGTCCTCGATGCTTCGACGGATATCTGCAGCTATTGCCTCGTATTTGGGAATCATGGAACCTCCTTTCCGGCTTGATTGAGTACAAACGAAAGTATAGTCCACGCCTAAGCATCCCTATTGCGTTTTTGAAAAGTTCGAGAAAGAGATAATTGAAAAACGCTTCTCTTTAACAACTAGAGCGCTTCAAATTAATATGCACTCTAATAATGTGGTATTGAGCAAATTGATTGGCTCGAGGACGGGGTTGGGCCGTTTTGCCGCCCAGCGAACCGAATTTCATGCCTTGCGTTTTCCCAGATAAAACCTGCCAAAACAAACCTGTCCCTTTTTGACAGGTTTTTGCCTGGGGAGCGGTACCATACAGGCAATGTTTAAACGAGAAAGGTGGGCTCCCATGGAACCTAAGCAGTACTATATCGGCATCGACGTTGGCGGCACTTCGGTTAAGGAAGGCCTGTTCGACGAGGACGGCAACCTGCTTGCCAAGGCCAGCGTGCCCACGCCTCCTATCGTTGACGCCGCGGGCTTTGCCGCGGTGACCGAGGCTATCGACCAGGTGGTCGCCAAGGCCCAGATTCCGCGCGCCTTTGTGGCGGGTATTGGCCTGGCCGTTCCGTGCCCCATCCCGGCATCGGGCGATGCCAAGGTCAAGGCCAACATTGCCATTAACCTGCCCGAGCTAAGAGTCGCCATTCAGGAGCACTGCCCCGACGCGGTCGTTAAGTACGAAAACGATGCCAACGCCGCTGCCATGGGCGAGGCCTGGCTCGGCTCTGCCAAGGGCGTACAGAACGTGGTGATGGTCACCATCGGTACCGGCGTGGGCGGTGGCGTTATCGTTAACGGCGACGTGGTATCGGGCGTTGTGGGTGCCGGCGGCGAGATTGGCCACATGTGCCTGAACCCCGAAGAGGAGCGCACCTGCGGCTGTGGCGGCCATGGCCATCTGGAGCAGTATTCCAGCGCCACCGGCGTGGTGAGTAACTACCTTGCCGAGTGCAAGAAGGCGGGCGTCGAGCCCATCGAGCTCACCGGGCCTTCTGATTCCAAGGACGTGTTCCAGGCCTGCCGCGAGGGTGACAAGCTCGCGCTGGCAGCTGCCGATACCATGGCCGACTATCTCGGCCGCGCCCTGGCGCTTATTGCCAACGTGGTCGATCCCGAGATGTTCCTGATCGGCGGCGGTGCTTCCGCTTCGGCCGATGTCTACCTCGACAAGGTCCGCGAGCACTTTAAGCAGTACGCGCTCTCCGCCTCGCGCGAGACGCCCATTAAGGTCGCTTCGCTCGGCAACGACGCCGGCATCATCGGTGCCGCTTACGTAGCCCTGCGCGCCGCCGGTAAATAGCTGGTGCGGGGGCAGGTGGTGAAAGGGGGACAGGCTTCGTCCCTGACCTCGCCTCAGCGCTTGCCCCAAATTGTGCCGCGACCCTTCCGTCTCATAAGGTTCGGCGTCAGCGTGCTACCATAGCTACGTCCAAGTACACATATCAAGTGGAGGATATCCATGGCAAACGTTCTTGTCTTTGGTCACCAGAACCCCGATAACGACGCCATCATGAGCGCCGTCGTCCTGTCCCAGCTGCTCAACCAGGTTGAGTATGCCGGCAACACCTACGAGGCCTGCGCCCTTGGTCAGCTTCCGGCCGAGTCCGCCAAGTTGCTCGCCGACGCCGGCATTGCCGAGCCCCGCGTGATTGATTCCGTCGAGGCCGGTCAGCTCGTCGTCCTCACCGACCACAACGAGTCTGCCCAGTCCGTCGCCGGCCTTAAGGACGCCACGGTCTTTGGTGTTGTCGATCATCACCGCATCGGCGACTTCGAGACCGCCGGCCCGCTGCACTACATCTGCCTGCCCTGGGGCTCCAGCTGCACCATCGTCACCAAGCTCGCCGGCGTGCTCGGCGTTGAGCTTTCCGACGTCCAGGCCAAGCTGCTGCTCTCGGCCATGATGACCGACACGCTCATGCTCAAGAGCCCCACCACCACCGATGTCGACCGCGCCGTTGCCGCCAAGCTCGGCGAGCAGGTGGGCGTCGACCCGGTCAAGTTTGGCATGGAGGTCTTCCTCACCCGTCCGTCCGGCTCCTTCACCGCAGCCGAGATGGTCGGCAACGACATCAAGATGTTCGAGCCCGCTGGCAAGAAGCTGCTCATCGGCCAGTACGAGACCGTCGACAAGAGCCGCGCACTCGGCATGATCGACGAGATCCGCGAGGCCATGCGCGCCTACGCCGCCGAGAAGGGCGCCGACGGCATTGTCCTGTGCATCACCGACATCATGGAGGAGGGCTCGCAGGTCCTGCTCGAGGGCGAGACCGAGGCTGCTCAGAAGGGCCTGGGCATTGCTGACGAGCACGACGGCGTCTGGATGCCGGGTGTCCTTTCCCGTAAGAAGCAGGTCGCTGCCCCCATTATGGCCGCCTGCTAGGTTTAGTTGACCAAACGCCACGACCGGATCGCGGACGCCCCGCGCTCCGGTCGTTTTTTGTGCACGTCGCCGCGTCGTCTCTTGGACAGGCGTGCCTGTGCCGTTGAGCAAATAATGTTCAACCTGTGGTTCCGCTTTTCGGCCGCGCTTGCGCGCTTGTCGCGCAGGGTAGGCTAGATGCAAGCGTAATACGTTAGAGCGCGGCGCCGCCATCTGGGCGGGCCGTGCTTTTTTAAGACGGGAGCTTTCCCGTGAAAGGAGCCGCCCATGGCAGCAACTGAGCAGCTGTTCAATGTTCGTGAGCGCAAGCGCTTTGAACGTCACGACATCTGGGAGCGCATTGCCGAGAACGGCACCATTTCTGCCGCCGTCATGGTGATCGCCGCCATCGCCGCCGTCATCTGCGCCAATACCGATGCCTACGAGGCCATCCATCACTTTTTGGAGACCCCGCTGTATGTGGGTCTGGGCAACCTTACGGCTGGTCTCACCGTTGAGCTTTTCGTCAACGACTTCCTCATGGCGATTTTCTTTTTGTTGGTGGGCATTGAGCTTAAGTACGAGATGACGGTCGGCGAGCTCAAGAATCCGCGTCAGGCCATGCTTCCCATGTTGGCGGCCGTGGGCGGCGTCGTCGTTCCCGCCTGCATCTACCTGATCTTTAACCATGCCGGCGCCCGCAACGGTTGG
The DNA here is from genome assembly GCF_003465595.1 of Collinsella sp. AF05-9. Taxonomy (NCBI): domain Bacteria; kingdom Bacillati; phylum Actinomycetota; class Coriobacteriia; order Coriobacteriales; family Coriobacteriaceae; genus Collinsella; species Collinsella sp. AF05-9. The sequence goes on along the minus strand of NZ_QSBB01000043.1, from coordinate 1,328 downwards.
GCCATCCCCATGGCAACCGATATTGCCTTTGCGCTGGGCGTGCTGTCGCTTTTGGGCAATCGCGTGCCCAACGGCGTGCGCGTGTTCTTCTCGACGCTCGCCATCGCCGACGACCTGATCTCCATCGCCGCCATCGCCATCTTCTACGGTCAGAGCCCCAATCCGTTTTGGTTGGGCGCCGCCGCGCTTGTGACCTGCGCGCTCGTGTGGCTTAACAAGACGCAGCATTACCGCCTTGCCCCGTATTCGGTACTGGGGCTGCTGCTGTGGTTCTGCATGTTCAAGAGCGGCGTACATGCCACGCTTGCTGGCGTCATCTTGGCCTTTACCATCCCGGCCAAGTGTGGCGTCAAGCTCGATAGCCTCACCGATTGGCTGGGCGAGTGCCTGCCGCTGCTCGATGACCGCTACGATGATGAGGCACACATCCTGGGCCAGCATGACTTTACCGTCTCGACAACCAAGGTCGAGCGCGTCATGCACCGCGTGACCCCGCCGCTTATCCGCATGGAGCGTCTGATCTCCACGCCGGTCAACTTTGTGATCCTGCCGATCTTTGCGTTCGTAAACGCTCAGGTTCGTTTAGTGGGCGTGGACATGAGCACGCTGCTCACCGATCCGGTGACGCTCGGCGTGTACTTTGGCATGCTGCTGGGCAAGCCGATCGGCATCTTTGGTATGACGTTTGCCCTGGTTAAGCTTAAGGCCTGCGAGCTGCCGCACAATGTCAACTGGCACATGATTGCCGGCGTGGGCATTCTGGGCGGTATCGGCTTTACCATGTCGATTCTCATCAGCGGCCTTGCCTTCCCGACGGCCCAGTTTGAGGTTCTTGCAGCCAAGGCCGCTATTCTCGCCGGTTCGGTCACCGCAGCCGTGCTCGGCATGATCTACATGAGCGTGGTCTGCAAGCATCCCTCGCCCAAAGACGAGTAAGAGCGCGAAAACCGGCTCCAGAACCGATTCGGGCGCGTTCAAAATGCGGATTCGGGCGGTGCTTGCCGCCTGCCAGACACGCCAGTGGTCAAAAAACGCCGTTTGTGAGTACTGTCACAAACGGCGTATCATTTTAGGTGCGGAAAATAATGAACAAAGTTATAAGAACTGTACGTTAATGAGTGACCATCGACTTCCAATTTGGCGCTAGCTGACGGTGATTAGGAAGTTTCAAGTCGAGTTTTGCCGATTTCGACCAAGAATCGCTGCTACTAAAAAGGTAACAGTACTCATATTTGCCCTTTTTTGGCCACAAGCTCTAAAACAAGCCTCGCCAAGGGGTAGCGCGCAGAGATGTGGTGTAAGAGGCGGGGCATGCCCCGCCTCCGCCC
>NZ_QSBB01000042.1:0-14218 GCF_003465595.1 Collinsella sp. AF05-9 | reverse complement strand
TACCGCCTCGCGGTGACATCGTTTTTATGTCAACCTTGGTCTAACAGAGCCTTAATAAATGCGTTAAAGAACGTAAACCTATTTGACGAAAAAATCGTCAGATACTATTCTTCTGATAACTACCAGGTTTATGTGAGGTAGCTGATCACCTAGGAGACGCCATGCTTATCAGATTTTCATTTAAGAACTTTAGGTCTGTAGGCGAAGAACCGATAACACTGGACATGGTCTCGACTTCTAAAATCCAGCGCTTTAAAGATCATATTTGCGCAACTTCGCATAACGCGCGCATTTTAAGGAATGCCGTTATCTATGGAGGTAACGCTTCCGGTAAGAGTACGATTTTTACCGCGCTTCTCTTTATGAGGCATGTTGTTTTAAATGGCGCGCTTCCTCAGGGGGCGCAGGTTGAGTATTGCAAGTGTGGCGCTGGTCTTAAAGATCAGGACTCGGTTTTCGATATTCAGCTCTATATAAATGGACGCGCGTTCGATTATGGGTTCAGCTGCAACTTAACTCAACTAAAAGTTATTTCAGAATGGCTTTACGAGCTCGGTGACAAGCCTGAGAAATTATTTGAGAGAACCGGTTCGGATTCCGTTGATTGCCAGGGTCTCGAGCAAAACTCATCCGAAGTTGACCAAACGAGGCTTGGTGTATATCGCGACGATTTCCTCCATCGTGCACGCGAAGGCATGGGATCGGAGCTCTTTTTGTCGGCGCTGGCAAATGGCAGAAATTATTTAGACGGCTCTGCTTTAGCGTCATTGGCAGATGTCTATTCTTGGTTCAACTCCAATTTCTCGCCCATCGGTGCGGGTCAAAGCCCTATGTCTTCTGAGTTTTATGGACACGGTGCCAATTTGGATAAGGTCGCCGAGGTGCTGGCCTCCTTTGATACGGGCATCAATAGCCTTCACAAGCAAGAAATTGGGATGGATGAGCTCGAAAAGTATATTCCTGCTGAAGCCCTGCTTTCCATTAAGCGTATCGTCAGTGAAAATATCCCTTCTGGCCCTCAGACAGAGTCGACTGTTACGTTTCGCAGCGACGACGTGTTTCTAAGCATTGAAAGCAAGGGTGTGTCCGAGCCACACGCCACGGTGCTTAAACTACGCCATGAGGGCTCTGTTCTCGACTTCGATTTTGGAGAAGAGTCGGACGGAACCAAGCGATTGTTCGATTTTATGGACATCTTATTTACTAAGAGCAAAGACAAGCTGTTCCTGATTGATGAGCTTAATCGCAGCTTTCACCCCATGCTTACCCAGCAGCTTGTCTCGCTGTTTAACCGTGTCCACGCGCAGGACGACTGCCAGCTGGTATTCACAACTCATGAAAATGCAATCATGAGTTTTGAATATTTTAGGCGTGATGAAATCTGGTTTGTCGAGCGTAACGGTCAGGGTCATTCGGTCCTGTTCCCACTCGATAAGTTTGCAGACAACAGAGCAAGATCCGATGCCCGTGTTAATAAGCAATATCTAGAGGGTCGTTATGGTGGCATACCGGTTTTATCAACAGGAAGAGCACTCAGTGCGCTAGGAGTGATTGGGGAATCCGATGCCTCCGCTTAACTCTCTTGACACTTGGTCTAGCAGAAATGAATGGAAAGTCGAAAAGCCAAAATCCAAGTGTTTTCTTATCGGCGAAGGAGCAAATACGGAATACTGGTACTTTGACTCTCTTGCAACGCGACTAGCCAAAGAAGGAAAGCCGGAACTAATCGAGCTAAAGCCTGTTGAAAGAACTGAGCGTGAGAAAAACCAGTCCTCACCCAGAAAATTATTGGAGCACGCTGTTGCCGTTATCAATGGTCGGGCTAATGGGGGCGAGTTCATAAAAGATACTGATCGCGTTGTAGTTGTTTTCGACGTTGACGTCTTTAAGGACGACCCTGATGGATATGCGACGTTGCTAGCCGACTTTCGAGCTGCACGGATTGAGGTGGCCGTGACATATCCGAGTTTTGAGCTTTACTTGATGTTGCATAAGCGTGGTGCCCTCGAGGCCACTATTTTGCCGCATAGACAGGAGATAGAAGAAAATGGTCACGCTCCAGGCAGTCGGCGTCGGTTTATTGAAAAGCTTGCTAGTGATGAACTTGGAATGAATCCGAAAACCAACCATCACATTGGTGACCTTGCTGCAAATTTCGAAATAGCACTAGTCGCCGAGACAAAGCTCAATCAGAACCCCGATCTTGCCGTTGGGCGCTTGACCTCTAATGTCGCAAAGACTATTAAGGGCGTAATTGAAGATGGGGCCATCGATTTGTAAGGCGATGCAAAAGCCTTGGTTGCAGGGCCAATCGAATACGTTCATGGACGAAGTCGCCAACACTATTTTTCGCCAACCTGCCGGGGATAACGCATGTGAGGCTAGCGAGAGCTTTCACTGGTAACAACTTGGGCAACGAGGTCCGTGCAGGCCCCGGTGCCCAAGCGTGATATTGAGGGTTCTGATTCGCCGTATTTAGTAGAGAACAAATGGGTTAACGCCCAAGTCCACAACATATTTTGAGTACAGGCAAATTAGCATCGATGCGCTGCACTGAGAAGTGCCGTCCCTAGCAGGAAAAGTACCGGGGATATTGCGATCCAATGGCTGTCGGCGGTCTTGGGAAGTGATGAGGAAGTCGCGGTTGCGGACTTGGTGTTTGAGGCCTAGGCGACCGCGGTCTTGGTCACCGCCGTCGTGGTTGTCGTCTTTGTCGCGATTGCGGGTTTCACCGCAGGATCCGTCGCAGGTCCCGTACCGAGTTACCCCGCAGCAGGGTCGGCGCCACCAGAAGGCTCGCCCGTGCCATCCCCCGGCACATCGGGCCCACCGGTCTCCCCCGCCGACGCCGTGGCGTCCACGGGCTCGATCGTCACACGCGCTGCCACGGACCCGTCGGCATTCACCACGCCGCCCGCACCAAAGGCCCCGCCCGCAGGCGCCACAAAGCGTGCGGATGCAAGCGATCCGCCCAGGCAGGCGACGCCGCCGTCGGCGCCCGACGCATCCAGCCAGGACGCATCGACGGCAAGCTGCCCGGCCGCGCCACCGCCGGCAGCCCCGCCCAGCAGACACACACCATAGGCGCGCACGCCCGCCCCAGAGCCCGCGCCCGTGGCGACAACGCGCCCACCGCCGCGAACGGCAAGACCGTCCGCGATCACGCCGGCCACCCGCGCATCCGCGATGCCGGCGCCGTCGGCCCGCGCGTCAACCTTGCAGCCGTCCACCGCGAGCGTCCCCGACACGTAGATTCCGCACTGCGAGCTGTGGCCACCAGCGACCCGGTGCCGCGGAGCGTCAGATCGCCCCACACCTCCATGCCGCACCGCGAGATGTCCACGTCGGGCGCGCTCGTCTCGACAACAGTGTTCTGCCCGGTCAGCGTCACCACCAGTTCGCCGTCGGCGCCGATGGCCTCGCCCGTGTAGCCGTTAAGATGCAGATGGTCGACATCGGTCCAGGCCCAACCGGGGCCCGACACACCCGGCTCGTAGTACGTGGCGCCCGCGATGAACAGGCTGTCCGCGCCCGCGGCATAAGAAGGCCCGCCCAGCAAAACGCATAGGCAGGCCATGGCAGTAAACAGGATGTAGTGTCGGCTAGTGTGGAACGCGGTGGCAAACATAACCGCTCCGATATTCGCAAGAGCCATTGGAAACTGCGCCAGAAAACTACCTGGTAGCAGCAGTTATTAGTGTAGCGAGATCAGGCGAGTGGCGAACGAATTAGCTGTAAACGAACCCCAAAATTAGGTGTAAATCGTTTTGCCAGTCGGTGAAAGGAAGATTCACGTTAGGCAAATATGCCGACCGCTGATTCCAAAATTAGCAGCACAGGGAAATTGACAATATCAAGTTACCAAAACCTTTCCTCAATGACGCCCCATGTCGTGTCCTCGCAAGTTGGATACCGTTGTAGCAACACCTTAGTAATCGGGTAAATAGTTGAGAAGCTATTCACGGAGTTCACTACGATTGAAGGATTTAAATAATGCACCAACTAATAATTCTTGGAAATGGATTCGACTTGACCTGCGGACTGAAGTCAAAGTTCTCAGATTTTTATCGCAATAGGATGAACGCAGCATGCTCAATTGAATCGATCCCTAAGGACGAAAGAAATGTCTGGGATGTCATTCTTTCTGAAATCGGTGAAAACGACCCATTGTGGTGCAATATAGAAAGCCTTATTTCAGCGTATGTGTTCCATGATGACGACTTGGGTTCAAGATTGGACCACATGTATGAGCAACTGGTGTGGACAATTGATCCGTCAAAACCAAATCGTTCTGAACATCCAGATAACGCCGTATACAATTACGTTTCAACTTGTCTGGGTAAGGAAAACGTTTCCCAGGATGAGCTCACCCATTTCCTTCTAACCTCACTAAAAGATTACGAGCACATCTTTGCGAGCTATCTAGAAAAACAAGTCGATAATAACAATAAATACAGGGAAAAGGCTGTGGAGTATTATGCAGCCATTCGCAATGCCTGCATTAATAAGGCCCAGCAAAAGAACTATGAAACATCTATCTTAAACTTTAACTATACAACCCCATTAAAATCGGAAGATCAGCAGCTGGGAATTGTTGCTGCCCGGAATATTCATGGCTCACTGGACAAAACGGACACAATATTTGGCATTGACGGAAAAGACGTCGCTGAAGACCATCCGGCGGTGCCGTTTACAAAAACATATAGGCTTATGTCATTAGTGCCATACGAAAGCGAAACTGCAAAACTCTGCGACAGCAATACCCGTTTCATCAAGATATTCGGACACTCGCTTTCTCGGGCTGACTATTCCTACTTCCAATCGATTTTTGACACCGTCAATCTATACGGTGGAGTTACTAAGCTTGTATTTCTATACAAAAAATATCCAAACAAGTCAGATAAAACAGTTGATGAGCAGGCAATTCGAGAAGATCTGTACTCACGCATATCGCATCTTCTGTATGAGTATGGAAGCACACTCGACAATAAAGACCATGGAAAGAATCTCATGCATAAACTTCTTCTAGAGCAAAGGTTGCTCATTAAAGACGTTGACGAGAATATATCAGTCTTACCTTCCAATATATATTTGCTTTAACACCTAATCCAGATTCGGCTCCCTGAGGTGGTAATTGAAGAGTAGGACCGGAGAACGTACGTATATCTATAAAAGCGTAATCAAAGGCTAATGGGACTTGTTTAACCAAAAGAGGGTGTATCGGTTTGCGCCGATACACCCTCTTTTCAATAATTGGATTTATGCACAAGGACAGAGTCGCCGCAGCCGTCAGCTCTCCCCTATTCCCTCTTAAACAGATCCTTCGTGTACACCTTGTCCGCCACGTCCGTGAGCTCGTCGCTCCAGCGGTTGGCGACGATCACGTCGCAGCCGGCCTTGAAGGCCTCCAGGTCGTGGGTCACCTCGGAGCCGAAGAACTCCGGCGCGTCCAGCGTGCGCTCGTAGACCACCACGGGCACGCCCTTGGCCTTCACGCGCTTCATGACGCCCTGGATGGATAAAGGGTCGACGGCGTAAGGACTCCAAGTAACATGCAATCCGGGCATTCGCCCAGCATCGAGTGGTGCGTTGCCGGCCCATGCTTCCATGGTGCGTAGTGTCCGTAATCTGTTTTAACTTGTCCGGTGCTCCACTACTCATCCCAGACCACGACCTCGCTCGTTCGCCTCGACCGTTGGACCCTGGAACAGTTTATCCTGCTTTGACAGTTCGAGGATACACATGGAATCCTGCGCATTCTGGGGTATCTGCGAGGAGTCAAGCTTCTCTTTGAGCACAGCAACAATGAACTGGCAGTTTATGCTATTTGCAATGTCGACAATTTTCTTCAGGTCTTCACCTTCGACGTTCTCGACTACGCCTTGAACCACGAAGCGAGGCGCCTCGATTTTGTTGGCGATTGCGAACTCCTGATACGAAAGGTCGTAAACCGCCAAAAGGGACTTGCGTGTGCCGGTACTTGATCCATTGAGGTCGGTAATGGCCACCGGGAACTTGTCCGTAGCGGTCGAATAAGTCAATATGGGCCTCTCTCCGTTAACGGCATTTGCCATCGGTGTAAAGTAGTAATTGAAGGAGTTCATCATATCCTGATGGGACGAGTTTGAGGACTCACGTTCCTCCCCACCATCGGAGAGACTTGCAATTTGGCTTTCCAAGGTCTTTATGCGCTCGTCGTAGCCTTGTAGTGTGCTGAGAACCTCGGTGTTTCTGCCCATCTCCTGGCGCAGGCGCATGCACTCTCCGAGAAGATTCTCGTACTCGCTCATCGCATCGCCATCAATGAGTGAGAGGTACCGTGAGTTCTCAACCGAAAAGGCTGCGAGTTTGGCCTGGATGCCCACCCTCTCCGACTCAAGTTCGGCCCCGACCTCCTGGAAGTACGCAATCTCGTTCTCGCAAAACGCACGGTTGAACGCGACCATGTCCTCGAATGTCTTGTTTACCGAGGGAATGAGGGAGCAGACCTCATCGTAGAAGCTACGCGAAAGCGACAGGTCGGCCTGCTTTACAATTTCCTTCTTAGCACGCTCGATAGACTCGGCGTTGCGCTCCATCCTGAACTCGATTTCGGCCAATTCGGAGCACAGTCTGGCATATTGGCTCCTTGCTTCCTCGATCGCCTCCCTGTTAGCCTTGAACTCATCGGCGTCAAGCACGTCATTGAGCCTGGACTCCGCGCGTTGGCACTCGCGGTCTAGAGCCACGCCCACTTGGGTAAGCTGCTCCTCGTCCTCGATGCCGGCAAGACGTCTGTACTGCTTGGCAGACTCCTTGAGCTTGTTCAGCTCCCTGTTAAGCTCCGCCAACCTAGCGTCAAGTTCAGCGTCCGAGATGTCGAACAAGTAATTATAAACGGCCCTATAATCGGCGATAGAGGCTCTGGGCAACGTTCTGAGGAATGAATAGTCGTCTCCGCTTAGGGAAATACGAACGAAGGATTTGATGAGCTGACGGAACGTGGGCTTGTTAGAACTAACCGCAAATAGGGTTTCACCCAACAGCTCCCTGTATTGTTTTGCACTAACCTTCTCGCCATCGAAGAAATACTTACCTCTCGGGAACAGCTCTACCTTGAGCTCGACGTTGTGGTCTGAGAGCCTTTCAAACGAGTTCACGAGGGTCATCTCGCCCACAACACGCTTCTCATTGATAATGTCACGCAGCTCTTCATTGACGCTATTCGTTTCGTCGTCCTTGTATAGGCCGACTTTACCGCTTGCGCCGAGCAGTACGTCTATGAGCTTGAGAAATGTCGTCTTCCCGACCTTATTGTGTCTATCTGATTCAAAAGTGTCGGAGATGAGGTTGGCCCCTTTGTGAAATACAACCTCACGCATGACACAACCGGTCATTGAATTCCGAAGCCTAACCGATCCTATGAACACGGAGCCTCCCTTCACTTGTAGCTTCTAAGCCCGCAACGAGGAATAAGAAATCGATGGCCATAAGAAAGAACTCATAGGGGACCACACCACATCGTGCGGAGTCGCAAACCCATCTGTATAAATCGGCCGACTCGACTTCACCTGCAACGGAAATTATCGAGTACGACAATGCGGCGATATAGTACACCGTCTTCACTGGGTCATTGTTCCTGTCGATGAGTAACACAACTCCCTAGCCTTCTTCCAGTTCAGGCTTCACCAAGACGATACACCGCGAGACCCCACATGCCACAAGCGCAATGCAAAAGCTCTCGACGTCCTCCGTCGAATGAGTGTGGGCATCGTAATCCATATCATGCACGAGAGCGTCTACGAGACGTTCCTTTATAGCGTCGAGCTGCGCATCCCCATTACCGACAATGAGCTCGCCGCCATCGTCGTAATCGGCGACGTCATAGAATAAGTCGCCGAGCTTTTTGATTATTTTCTCGCTGTCTGGGAATTCCCTTATGGCATCACGAACCATGGCATAATCGCCTGAATGGTTGCGTATAACATTCATGTATTTATTTGCGTTGTTGAACTGTAATTTTTCGTTCATGCCAACGGGGGTATCGAGCGAGAGTTCTGATTCAGCACATAGCGGTCCATTGTAGACAAGGGCGAGCAGGTCATGAACCACGCTGTGAGTGAGCCCCTCCCTGCCGCCAAGCAGCACCTTAATGTTCTGGATGTTGTTGTCGCCCACGATCTGACCTGTTCCAGTCCCAAACGAAGAAAGCGCGGTCGAACGAGAGCTACCAATTTGCATGCACGTCCGCCTTGTTGTCCGAACCCATGACTTGGCTGTTGCCGGTACCGGAGACGCTCATGATGTTGCCCTGAAAAGAATCTCGCATCTTCTTGACATCTGACTTGACGGAGAGGGATATGACGGCAGCGACTATTGACGCGCCCGAGGCAACTATCCCAAGGATTAGGTTCAGCGTTTCCATTCTTTGACAATCCTTTTAGCCGATGGTTAAATCCTAAACTAGCCTTCAAGACTGAAGTTTCGGCGAGAATAAAAACGAACTCGCAACCTCATATATTCGGCAGGAGATTGGCCGCAATTCTCACTAGGCATGTTAATCTCTCTTGACGAATTTAACAACCATTGCGAAGACATCGAGAAGCGTCTTGCCTGGCCCTTGATTGGCGACCTCATCCGAGAAACATTGCGGTGCTGGAATGTAACCTGCTGGATCAAAATCGAGTTTAAGACAGTCAAACTTGCGGCTTGGGATCAAAAACATGTGAGTTTGTTCGAACGGCGATGGTGGCATGTAAATTGCGAGTGTAGACGCTAAGTGATTATGGCTACTAATAGTCAAGCCATTTTGGCCAATTCCGGTCACCGGAAAATGGGCACCGCGCCTCCCCGCCGTCATTACGCCGGTGGTATCAACACTGTGGCGTCAGAAGGGCCATTGAGGTGAACAAGAGACAATATAGCCTTGAGGAGATTATAGACGCGGGGCTCCGGGAGACGGCGCGGGAAAGGGCGACGAATTCGACTCGCAGACATGCGGCCTCGCGGAATTCTGTGATGTCCGGGTGCGACGGGTAGTGCGGACCACACAGGGGTATGGCGACCTCGTCGGGAGCGAAAGCACTCAAGCGTAGACCGACGAGGAAATCAAGGAAGCCGTTTCGCGCTGGTGAAGAACTCGGAGGACCTCGGTAAGGCAGTAAATCCTCTGCCAGTAGAAATTACCGAAATCTCAAACTTGATTATATTAAAAGCTATAATTAAATAAGCTAGACACATACGAAAGGCGCGGAAATGGACCTCCCCACTCTTATCGAAGCTTGTTTTAATGGATTGGCAAAAGGCGGGGCAGGTGCGCTGGGTTCAGGCTTGTGGGTATTAACCCAAAGGCTCATTTGCGGTTTGTCGTCAAAATATGTCTCTGCCGATGACGTGTCTGAAGCAGATGTTTTGATCGAACTATCAGATCCAAATCAAATGATCAAAAAGATGGATGAATTTACGCGCGATCCGGAATTAGACCGTCTCATAAATGCGTGGGAACGCATGGCCACCGTATTTGCCAATAACGAGCTCGATATCGACGTTAACTCCACGAATAGCAACATCGTTATCGGAAATAGCGGATCAAGCATCAACATATCGCAAAAGGTAGTTAGATAGTAACGAAAGCAGCGTCAATGAGCACCCCCCCCCGAGCAATATTAAATTTGTCCCCATAAATACACCAGAAAGAAACACCGTACAATTCGAAAAACTAGTGCTGCTTATCATTAGGGCTGACTACATTTTCAGTCGACTTGAAGAAGTATGCTCTGCAATATTTGCCGACACCAGAATCCAATGCGTCTTTACAATACCTAAACCAAAATCAATAGTTGACAGGTCGCTCGATTTGTATTTGAAAGATGCCGGATGCATTTTGCTGCCATGGGATATTGCTTTGACCAAAAAATTTGACCTAGCAATAGCAGCAAGTCCAAATGGCGATTTTGAAAAGATTGACGCCCCACTTTTGCTATTTCAGCATGGACCCGCATTAGGTAAATCGGGGGCATACGACTCCACCCTAAAAGCTATAAATCGCCTAAAGACAAGAGAGTATCCGACATATATTTGCGAACCGACTTCAAAGGGTGAAATAACCGACTTACCAGCAATTATTAAAACCGTTTATGTGGGGGATCCCGTTTTTGACAAAATCCTATATTCGGAAAAATATAGAGAAGAATACAGGGCTGCATTAAATTGCAATACCCAGAAGCTGGTAATAATCACTTCAACCTGGGGACCAAATTCACTTTTATCAAATATTAGAACAATTGCAGAAGATTTACTAAAGGAACTTCCATATACGGAATACAGGGTGGCGATGATTCTTCATCCGTATATCTGGGCAGCACATGGCGAATGGCAAATAGAAACATGGTTTAAAAAGGAGCTGTACGCAGGACTAAAAATCGTTCCACATGAAATGGGCTGGGAGGCAGCGATAATTGCCGCAGATATCGTAATTGGCGATTATGGATCAGTTACAAACTATGGTGCCTCAATAGGCAAACCGGTTTTAAGATACGAACCGAGCGAAGATAGCATCCCCAAGGGGATTGCCATAGTTGAGCATGCAAATATTAATTCAACACCTATAAAGAACAGCTATAAGGCTCTAAAGGTAATTAGAGCCTTGGAAGCTGCGCCATTACAAACAAATCGCTTGGAGCCAACAGCTTTTGCAAACGTTGGACACTCATTAGAATCGATTCAACACTTGGCATATTCGATACTAGGAATAAAGGTTGGTAACAAAGCGCCGGAAAATACTCTGGCGCAACGACCGCGACCAATCCAGATAGATAATGAAATCTATCGAACCATAACGCTGGTAAAACAACAAAAAGGCGAGGCGATTCTTAACATAAAAGCATTTAAAAGCTCATCATTGGATTACAACTGGGTATTCGATGGCCCCAGAACCCAACTCATAGAAAAGGAGGAGATGCCTTCAATTAACTTAGCACCACCTGAAATAGTAGTCATAGACAATACCCTTTCGAGTAAATTCATAAGCCGTATAATGGACACACAAAGCGATACAACCAAGCTAGTTTGTATAAATAAAGACTCTGAATGGATAGCAATACTAAATAGAGTAAATCTGTTTAAGGTACAAACTGATTGCCCGAATAGCATATTGACCGCTCGAGCAATTTGGTACTTACTAAAACATAATAAGACGCGATGCATATTAGAGACAATCAATAATAGCCACTTTGTTTCCCTAACGAAAGGCTAAGAGCTCACAAGTTGGATTTTGCCTGCAACGATATTGCATTGAGCGACATCTCCCAACTGAGAATAAATCTCACTGGATATAGAATATAAACGCACCGCCTCGTCCTTTTTATTCAAATCGAACTCAATGTCCCCTAAAAGCTGATAAGCATCCGCAACAACTCCGCTCAATCCGCCACTCGAGCAAGTTTCCAAGCAGCTACGCGCTAATGAATTAGCATTCTTGAGCTCGCCAAGTTTAAATAGACAATGAGCGCCAAACAACTCGATCTTTGAACGCATATTAGGTTCCAGTTGGTTGGCTGAACTCAACTCCGATTGGACTCTGTCAAGGGCCGATCGATAGTCGCCTTGTGCATAATAAGACTCCGCAATCGAGAAATTAGCGATAGCGATCCCGCGATAATTTACGGGATCGCACAGCAGATACTCAGAAATTGCTGCCTCGTAGCAAGAGATTGCAAAATCAAAGTCTGCAATCCCCTCCCTTAATGTATGGCCCTTAAATTCCAGCAAAGAGCCTTTAAGTGTATGATTTGTTGAATCACCTGAGAGCTCAATGGCAAGCGAAATTGAAGCCGATGATTTTTCATACATGCTTAACCGTAGCTGGCAGCGAGATAGTAAGGCAAGCATCCTAGATGCTGCATCAGAACGATCTAAGTTAACAGCCGCACGATGCCCGAGCGAATATACGTGAAGACCTCGGCTGAAGAGCCCGTTGTCATAGATGAAAGTCCAACAGGAATCGGCTATAGAAAGCACCTCGGAATATAGTGAGAAATCGAAGGCCAAATCCAGGACAGAAAATAGTTCAAAACGAATTGAAAGAAAATAGTCTGCGGCATTTGATTGGTTAATCTCGGAAAATAAATCCGAGTCAAACAGAGAGCTAGAAGACACTCTTAACCGATTGGGGGTAAGCACATTATCAAGTGTGACGATTAGGGAACAGTAGTACCGGACAACTGACCGAACAAGAGCTTCAAAAGAGATACGATCTTTTGGGTTATAGGTTTTTGCATAATTTGAGATCTGACGATTCATCGATATTAGAGTACGAGATTCAAGAGAAGAACAAGATGCCAGCCAAGCTGTTGATGAACGCTTGATGAGCGATTTTCCCTGCAAAGCCGCTACCGCGCCTTTCATGCTACTTATGCAAGTTAAGGATGAAAGTGCAATTGGCCCTCCGCCAAGACGACCAAGCAAGGAATATAAAATTGAAGAAGGATCATCAAAATGCGCGACCTCAAGATCCAAAGCACCCATCAAAGGCTCTAGTTCTGGATTTGATAGGCTTGTAACAATATCTTTAAGCGAATAGACATTGTCTCGTATCAAATACGCAGCCCTGCTCAAAACAATAGGCAAACCGTCACAAACATAGATTAATTGATGGAATAATGGGTCGTTTTCAAGAGAATCGAAATCGACATGATCGCATTCCCTCAACTGATCCCTGAGATAGGAGACAGAGGTTACCGAATCGAAAGAATTAATTGGAATGCTCTTAAATTTATGTAAATAAGATGCGCAGGCTTCTCTACAATTACCGGCAGATAAAATTAAGCATTCATCTGAGTTTAAAACTAGGGAATCAATATCAAGTGAATCGGAAACGTTGTCTAGGACAAGTAGAATTTTCTTCTCAAACGTGACTGATCTAAAGAGACTTTTTATATCAGATAGATTGGAAGGGCAATTTATCGTTAATGATCGAATGACAAATTTATAGAGCTCGTCGATATTAAGGGACCCATCAAGGGATCGATAGTCATTCAAATCAACAAAGATATGACCGTCCGAAAAACAATCAGCAACCTCATTAGCATATTTGGTTAAGCAGTAGGTTTTGCCGACTCCTGGAGCACCATAAAATAGAAATATTCGCTTTCCGGAATTAATACTGTATATGAGGGAATCCCGAATATCGACTCGATCAAATAGATCAGGTGCAAGTGGTAGCTGATGAGGAATAGGGTTTATATCACTAGTTTGCGCATGAACGATATTCTGTGTAATGGATACCTGAGAATTTGAACCGATCACATTGTTTGAAACAACATTCGAACTATCAATATCCACAAAGACCCACCTTATCAACAATCAACATGCAGCACATTATAGAGCAGGGCGAGTCTAAGTAATAAATCCGCTGCTAAATCCGCTGCTCAGGCTGCTCAACCCTTGATTGGCGACTTCATCCGAACACCTCCCACATTCATCCGTACATGTACGGATGAATGTGGGAATCCGATACCCTGAGGGCCGGGCCGGCCGGCCCCGGGAGATCGGAGGACTACATGTCCGGAAAGAGGAAGAAGGGGGCCGGGAAGTCGGCCCCGAGGGCCTACGGCAGGCTCACCAGGCAACGAGCGGGACACGGTCCAGAGGATGCTGGAGCGAGGGGCCTCGTGCAGGCGGATAGCGAGGGAGCTGGGCAGGTCGCCCTCGACGGTGAGCTCGGAGGTGGCGTCGCACAGGTTCGTGACCGCGCCGAGGGAGAGGCGCGGCGAGCGCGTGGACGCCTCCGCCGACCTGTCTGCGGCATGCACGCGCCTGGCCGCGTGGCCGCGCTGCTGCAACGGGTGCGGGCGGTACCGCGCGATCGGCTGCAAGCGCCGCCCGCACGTCTTCTACGACGCCCGCGCCGCGCAGCTGTGCGCGGACTCGGTCCTCGTCTCGTCCAGGCGCGGGATAGACGCCGACGAGCCCGCCGCGGCGGCCAGGCTGGAGGCGATAAGGGACTGCCTGCGCCGGGGGCTGTCGCCCGAGCAGATGGCGGCGCGCAACGGCGGCCCGGTGGACCTGTCGCCGTCGACCATCTACCGCTGGGTCTCGGCGGGCTACGACGGCATGACCAACATGGAGCTCAGGCGCAAGGTCGGCTACAGGCCCAGGTCGCACCGGGCCCCGAAGAGGGCAACGCCTGTTAGCGTCAATATATTTTTCACCATTTTCACCAACGTATTTTCGCCAATCG
>NZ_QSBB01000041.1:0-14238 GCF_003465595.1 Collinsella sp. AF05-9 | reverse complement strand
CGGCTGATCCGGTCCGACCGGGCCGCGCGGCAAGGAGATATATTGCCAGACCGCGAAGCCCTGTGGGTCGTCAATTCCACTCTTCACAAGTCCTACACAACATATCGCTTTCTATAGCTAATAGAAAGACTGGTGCGGATCTTCCGCACGTATCAGATGATGACCCTTTGGTTTAGGAATATATAGAGATCGGTCACCTGTAAATGTCTATCTACCCGCGCTTTTAGCAATGTAAACCGCGCTTCAGATAAAAAGAGGGAGCGCCGCGCACAACGCGACACTCCCCTAGCGATTCAAGAGAATCTATTAGGCCTCGAGAGCCTTCTTGGCAATGGCAGCCAGCTCGTTGAAGGACTCGATGTCCTCGTAAGCCATCTGAGCCAGGACCTTGCGGTCGAGCTCGATGCCGGCAACCTTCAGGCCGTGCATGAACTGAGAGTAAGAGATGTCGTTCAGGCGAGCAGCAGCGTTGATACGGGTGATCCAGAGAGAACGGATCTCGCGCTTCTTGTTGCGGCGATCACGATACTGATACTGCAGGGAGTGCTGGACCTGCTCTTTAGCATGCTTGTAAGTACGCGAAGCGGCACCGTAGTAACCCTTCGCACGGTGCATAACGGTACGGCGCTTCTTCTTGGCGGCAACAGCGCGCTTAATACGTGCCATGTTCTATCAACTCCTAGACGGTAAAACGAAAAACGGGAACGCGAACTTAGGCGAGACGCGACTTGATGACCTTGCGGTCGGCAGCGGCGATCTCGGTCTCCTGACGGAAGCCACGCTTACGCTTGGTGGACTTCTTGCTCAGGATGTGGCTCTTGAAAGCCTTGGCGCGCATAAGCTTGCCGGTACCAGTCTTGCGGAAACGCTTCTTGGTGCCGCTGTGGGACTTCATCTTAGGCATGAAATACTCCTTAATCGGTTACAGAACACTAGTTACTTGCTATCGCTTGCCGCTTTATCCTCATCGAAGGCGCCCTTAATCGGGGCGAGCAGCATAAGCATGTTACGGCCTTCCATCTTAGGCTTGGACTCGACCGTAGCGTAAGGCTTGAGATCCTCGGCGAGACGCTCGAGAACGTTAAGGCCCTGCTCCGGGTGAGCCATCTCACGGCCGCGGAACATGATGGTGATCTTAACGCGTGCGCCCTTCTTGAGGAAACGCAGAACGTGGCCCTTCTTGGTCTCGTAGTCGCCAACGTCGATCTTGGGTCGGAACTTCATTTCCTTGACCTCGACCTTGGACTGGTTCTTACGAGCAGCCTTGGCCTTCATGGCCTGCTGGTACTTGAACTTACCGTAGTCCATGACCTTGCAGACCGGCGGCTCCGCGTTGGGAGCGATCTCGACCAGGTCGAGACCCTGATCGTCGGCGACGCGCTGGGCATCGCGGATGGCGAACAGGCCGAGCTGAGAGCCATCGACGCCAATCAAACGACACGAAGATGCAGTGATCTCGTCGTTGATGCGGGTGTCATCAGACTTAGCTATTTTCCCTACCTCCATTCATAAAAAAATAACCCGGCGCTTCTCAGCAACCAGGTCGTACACATAGACTTCCTCGATTTGAGGAAGGGAATCTAAGTTGTATGACCAGTCAGCTGCTCATTGGCGCCAAAAGGTGGGAACCCTCAGGTTCCTCTTTAGGGCATTGCGGGAACAACGCCTTGCGAATAATAACACGTACAGCGCGTTATCACATTACGTACACGAAAAAGGGACCTTGACCCCCTTGAACGCTCGCTTGCATGTATGGTGCTCGAGGCGAGACTCGAAGGGCCTTCGCTTCGCGAAGCCCCGGGCTTCGGGCGCGTGGCGCCCTCGCCACGCTCCGCTACAAACAGGCCACAGGCCTGTTTGCTTAACGCTTCGCGCGCTCACGCGAGTTCGGCACGAAAAAGGGGGCCGCAACTCCCTTGAACGCTCACTTGCATGTATGGTGCCCGAGGCGAGACTCGAACTCGCACGTTGTTGCCAACGGTGGATTTTGAGTCCACTGCGTCTGCCAATTCCGCCACTCGGGCACGCAATGCGTGAGTTAGTTTATCACAGCTTTCTACCGATTAGTCCGAAAATGGAACTTCGAGCATTTCGATGAGTTCGACCGTGCGGAGCATCTCGCGCCGACGGCATCCGCGACCGTCGACCGAAGCCTCACCCATCTGGTTATCGTAAGGGTCCTCGCGCATGCCGTCGAAAGAGGGCTCAAACTCTGCCTGGAATCGATTGTTGGCCACCATACGCCACGGGTCGAGATTGCCAAAGTAGTGACGGCGGCGCCACTCCTCCCCCATCCTGCGAGCAGAAGATCCAAATGACACGTCGGCGTTGAGCCATCCGGTCTGCGGCGTATAGAACTCTGCCCAGTCGTGCGACCCCACCGAATCGGGCGCAACATACAGGCCGCTCTGCCAACGGGCAGGCACGCCCGCGATACGGCACATGGTGATAAACGTGAGCGCCATAACGCCGCAATCGCCGCGGAGCGAATGCGCGCAGTCATCGGCAATAGATCCCAAAAGCAAGTAAGGCGGCTGATAGCGATAGTCGATGTACTGCGTCAGGTAATCATAGATAGCACGGGCGCGATCGAGCGGATCCTCGAGCCCGTCAATGACACGGGCTGTCAGCTGCTGTAGATACGGCGTGAATGCAATGTGCGGACGGTCCTCGGAGGTGTCCACGGGCAGTGGCGCGTCCATGCAAGGATGCACCGGAAGCGCACCCCCATAGACATCACGATAAGCGGCATCAATTTGATAGCGATAGGTCACCGAGAATGAGCGCTCACTCGAAGAAGACCACGAGGCGGTACGCGCCGAAGCATTCGCGGGGGCAACAGCACCCTCCGGCGTCATATCGAGAACCTCGATATGAGACTGTTGACGACAGGCGGCGGCAACGGGTAGCCACGCGCGAACGGTCTCCCCTTCCAGAGCGCCGGGGACAGACACGGACGCTTTAAGCGTAATGACGCGAGCCAATCCGTTTTGTGACTCCATCTCCTTGAGCATCTCGTTGCGCAGTGCTATTCCGTCCGTAGAATCAGGCCGCATGCCGGGAACCTCTTTGGGATATACGCGAAGCGAATCGAGGAAGTTGTCGAGAACGAACAGTTCGCCATCGATAAAGCGCCAGTCAATACGCTTACGATTAATCAGGTCATCAAACTGCTCTTCGGTAAACTCTGGCCACTCCTCGCGAATCATCGCAATAGCCTGGTCGCGCGACACCGAAAAATGAAGCGGCGTCTCGAGCATGCGATACCGCTCGGCACGAACACAAGCAGCCAGCGAAGGCTCGGGGTTCTGCTCCAAAAGGCGATCGCAGGCAGCAACAGCCTGCGTCAAATACCCGGCATCCATAAGACGAAGAATCTCGGGCGGCAGTCCAACATCGAGATGACGAAAGTCATCACAGCAAACATCAGCAGAGCAACCAACTGGACCCTCGTCAATAACCTTCCCATCCGAAGGCAGCACATTAATAACAGCCATACCAAAACTCCAAGTCACTAGAACGCTTGAAGCCCATTGTAGCGAGATAAAAAGAAAGCCCCAACAAGGGAGCCATCAACACCGCTGAACGGTAGTCAAATAAATAATTCAGCCTCGTAACCCTGCGGCGTTAAACGAAGGAAGCCCCGTCCCCCGGAGCTGTTTTCTTGGCGCGACTTCTGGCAAAGCCAGGTGAGCGCAAAGGAAACAGTGTAGGGGGACGGGGCTTCCGGCGGGAAGTTTAGCGACGCTTACGCCTTGTTGACGGAGCCAAACTCCTCCATGAGCTCCTTGGTGCGGGCAACGATGTTGTCGCGACCAGGCTTGAGGAGCTTGCGGGGGTCAAAGCCCTTGCCCTGCTGATCCTTGCCAGCCTCGATGTACTCGCGGACGCCCTTGGCGAAGACGAGCTGCAGGTCGGTGTTGACGTTGATCTTGGAGATGCCCAGGGAGATGGCCTTCTTGATCTGATCCTCGGGGATGCCGGTGCCACCGTGCAGAACGAGGGGCAGGTCACCGGTCTGGGCCTTAATCTCGCCCAGACGCTCGAAGGAAAGACCAGCCCAGTCGGCGGGGTACACGCCGTGGATGTTGCCGATGCCGCAGGCGAGGAAGTCGACACCCAGGTCAGCGATCTGCTTGCACTCAGCAGGATCAGCGAGCTCGCCGCTGGAGGTCACGCCGTCCTCGGTGCCGCCGATGCCGCCGACCTCGGCCTCGATGGACATGCCCTTGGAGTGGGCAAGCTCAACGAGCTCCTTGGTGCGGTCGAGGTTAAGCTGGAAGGTCTCCTCGTGAGAGCCGTCATACATGATGGACGTGAAGCCGGCCTCGATGCACTTGAAGCAGTCCTCGTAAGAACCGTGATCGAGGTGAAGGGCGACGGGAACGGTAACGCCCGTGGCCTCGACGGCAGCCTTGACCATGTCGGCGCAGACCTTGAAACCGCCCATCCACTTAGCGGCACCAGCGGTGCACTGAAGGATCAGCGGAGACTTGGCCTCCTCGGCGGCCTGGAGAATAGCCAGGGTCCACTCGAGGTTGTTGGTGTTGAAGGCACCAAGACCGTACTTGCCGGCCTCGGCCTTCTTGAGCATGTCTGCTGCGTTGACGAGCATAAAAGAAACCTCCTGTAAGGTTGCTCCGATAACGCCTGAGATTTTACCACGGCGCACCCGAGCATAAACGTTCGTTTGTTCACGAATATCGTCCAAACAGACTTTTTTGACCGTTTGCCCTACGAAATCGACCCGTTGGGGAAAAATAGCTTGACGTTTGGACGCTTCTCGTGCTTCAAAAGCCGACTATTAAGCTAAATCTGCATGAAAGGGTTCTGCATGAGCTCGCGTGCCATGGTGGTCGAATCGCCATGACCGGTTAGGCAAACGGTATCGGGCGGGAGAAGCCGGGCGAGCTTGGAGAGCGAGCGCAGAATCGCCGCCTCGTCTCCTCCAGAAAGATCGGTGCGGCCGTGCCCACCCGGAAACATGGTGTCGCCCACAAAGGCAATGTTCCCCTGCTCGGTGGCGGCAAACAAGACGATCCCGCCCGGCGTATGCCCTGGCGTCTCGATCACCTGCAGGTAGATATCGCCCACCTTGATAGCATCTCCCTCGGCGAGCAGGTGCGTCGGCTCCCCGGGGTCAGGCGTCTCAATGCCCCACATAGCTCGCTGTTCCTCGATGTTCGCATGCGGCACCGCCACATCCTTAGCACACAGCTCATACTGGCAGCCCTCGCCAACGGTGGTTCGCACGCCTGCAACACCACCAACATGATCGGCATGGCCATGAGTGCATACGGCGCCAAACACGCGTACGCCGGGATGCTCGGCTCGAATATGCTCCACCAGGCGTTCGCCTTCCCATGCGGGATCGATAATCACGCACTCATTGTCCGAAATAACAGCATAGCTATTGGTCTGAATGGGACCGTTTACGAGCGTCTCGATCTCGACCGATCCCTTGGGAGTTAAATCCAAGGACACAGCACTCATGTCCCTCTCCTCTCTATAGAACTCGAGGCATCAAACGATGCCTCGAGTGTAGCGAATATCGATAATGTGACACGTTCGTCGCGACTAAACGCGGCGCTTAAGCTGGGCTCCACCCTCACCGGGCATCAGGCGGCGCGCGTCGTAGACCGAGTCAACGCTGCTGATGGAGGCCAGCAGCGGATCCAGACCACTCGCGTCCGAGATCTCGACCATAAAGCGCAGGGTTGCAATACCCTCGCGGTTGGTCGACGTGGCGGCAGAAAGGATATTGCCACCCGCATCGCCAATGGCAATGGTGACATCCTTGAGCAGGCCCATGCGGTCCAGGCACTCGACCACGATCTCGACCTGGAAGAGGGTGTCGGCAGCGCCGTCCCATTCCACATCGATCATGCGCTCGGGATGCACCATAAGACCCTTGACGTTGGGGCAGTTGGCGCGATGCACCGAAACGCCACGACCGCGCGTGATGAAGCCGACGATGTCGTCGCCCGTCACGGGGTTGCAGCAATGGGCCAGACGGACCAGCAGGCCGCTGTTGCTCTCGCCCTTGACGATAATGCCGTTGCTGGCGCTCTTGCCGCGCTTTTGCGGCTTGCGGTTGGAGCCGCGGGCAGGCTGCTTGACGACCTCGGCGATAGCCTCGGCCTTGGTGAGCTGTTCCTCGGGTTTGGGGTCCAAGATTTGCTCGACCTTATTGCCAACGGCACGTGGGGCGACTTTGCCCGCACCAACGGCGGCAAACAGGTCCTCGAGCTGCTTATAGTTAAACTGCTCCGCCACGGCGTTGAGCGCACGCGTGGATCGTGGCGTAGAGATGCCATATCCGCGCTTGCGCAGGTCCTTAGCCAGTATATCGCGGCCGGCGGCAGCGTCGTCGTCCTTGGTCGCGGCGGCGAAGTAACGACGGATCTTTGACTTGGCGGAAGGTGTCTTAACGATCTTGAGCCAATCACGCGACGGCTTGGAACTCTTGTTGGTCAGAATCTCGACACGGTCGCCCGTCTTGATCTCGTGCGTGAGCGGGGCCACCGCACCGTTGATCTTAGCGCCGACGCAGTGGTTTCCCACCTCGGTGTGAACGGCGTAGGCAAAGTCGAGCGGCGTGGAGCCGGCACGAAGCGCCATGACCTCGCCCTTGGGCGTAAAGACGAAAATCTCCTGATCGAAGAGGTCGACCTTCAGCGAATGCAGGTATTCCTTGGCGTCGGTGATCTCATCAGACGCAGCCCAATCGAGCGAATGTTTGAGCCAGTTAATCTGGTCGTCCAAGCGCTGGGCATCATTGGTCTTAGACGCGGACGATCCGCCCGACTTCTTATAGAGCCAGTGGGCGGCAATACCGTACTCGGCCTGCTCGTGCATCTCGTAGGTACGAATCTGAATCTCGAGCGGACGAGCCGTGGGGCCGATAACCGTCGTGTGGAGCGACTGGTAGTTATTGACCTTGGGCATGGCGATATAGTCTTTAAAGCGCCCGGGCATGGGGTGCCACAGCGTATGCACCGCACCGAGCGTGGAATAGCAATCGCGCACCGAATGCGTGATGACGCGCAGTGCCACCAGGTCGTAGATCTCGGAAAATTCCTTGCCCTTGCGCTTCATCTTTTGGTAGATGGACCAATAGT
Source organism: Collinsella sp. AF05-9 (assembly GCF_003465595.1). Classification (NCBI taxonomy): domain Bacteria; kingdom Bacillati; phylum Actinomycetota; class Coriobacteriia; order Coriobacteriales; family Coriobacteriaceae; genus Collinsella; species Collinsella sp. AF05-9. Next base: position 7,117 of record NZ_QSBB01000041.1, on the reverse strand, counting down.
GCTTGGAACGGCCGTTGATCTGAAAGTCCTCCAGGCCAATGCGGTTGAGCTCGTCGGTGAGCGTCTTGATGGTCTCGGCCAGATAGCGCTCACGGACCTCGCGCGACTCCGCCACCATGCGTGCGATGCGCTGGTAGGCGTCGGGTTCAAGGTAGAAGAAGGACAGATCCTCGAGTTCCCATTTAATGGAGCTCATGCCCAGACGGTCGGCCAGGGGCGCATACACGTCCATGGTCTCGCGCGCCTTAAACAGGCGACGGTCCTCACGCAGGGCCGCAAGGGTGCGCATGTTGTGCAGACGGTCGGCAAGCTTAACGATGATGACGCGGATGTCCTTGGACATGGCGAGAAACATCTTGCGCAGCGTGAGCGCCTGTTTCTCGTCCATGCTGTCGACTTCGATGTTGGTGAGCTTGGTCACGCCATCGACGAGCTCGGCCACCGTATCGCCAAACAGGCCGGAAACATCGGCAAGCGAGGTCTCGGTATCCTCGACGGTATCGTGCAGCAGCGCGGCGCACACCACATCGCAGTCCATCTTGAGATCGGCCAAAATGATGGCTACCTCGACGGGATGGTTGATGTACATCTCACCCGAGCGGCGCTTTTGGTTGCAGTGCTTCTCGGCAGCAAAACAATAGGCCTGCTCCACCTTAGAAAAGTCGTCCTCATTCATATATTTGAGGCACAGGCGCTCCAGCTTGTCGTAGCTGTCCGCCATAATCTCGGGCGGCAGCTCATCGGCATGCTTATAGTGCTCCATCTCCGAGAACGGCTGGAGGGCGGAATCATGGGCGGTACGGGCTGCGGCATCCATCGAGGTCCCCTTCCCCTAGGCCCGCGGTACGATCGGGCGGTTAACTTTGGCTAGCATATCAGAAGCGCACGAATCGAGCGCCCAGCTCCGGAAAGCCGAGAACTCCATGCGCGAGCGCAAGCCCTCCAAATAGCGAATTGACCTGCTCAATTGCACACGGCCGGGGTTTTCGGCCATCGCGATGCGACGGGTGTCGTCAAACCCCGAAACGCGACAGAAGCCAAGCTCTTCGAAGATTCCCAGGCCACTTTCCACCGAGCGCTCGTCGACCGGCGTGCGAGCATCGATGGCAAGGCACATCTGCGCGATGTCGATATCGCTCGCGCTAAAGGAATCGTCCCCGGTCTTGCCGCGGTTGGAGCGCCACATGGTTTGCAGCGCGCGATAGAGCGTGACGAGCTCGTCGCGCTCGGGCGCATAGCAGTCGAGTAGGCGCTCGTTAATGCGGGCGTCGCGCGACGAATAGAGCAGGTGAATCACGGCGGGCTGTCCATCGCGACCGGCGCGGCCACTCATCTGGTTAAACTCAATCGCGCCAAACGGCATGTGATAGAGCACGACATGGCGAATATCGGGAAGGTTGACGCCCTCGCCAAAGGCCGAAGTCGAGACGATGCAACTGAGGCTGCCGTCTCGGAATGCTTCCTCCACGCGGCGGCGATCGGGGCGCGCAAGACCCGCGTTATAGAACGCGATATGGGTTGCGCAATCGGGCACACGCTTGCGCAACGTCTTGGCGAGCGCCACGGACTGGTCGCGCGAATTAACGTAGATGACGGTCTTCTCCCCCGTCGCCACGATCGACACCAAACGGTTCTCGCGGCTCGCAAGGTCGCGGTCGTCCTCGAGCTGCAGGTTCTCGCGCACCGTCTCGTCGACCACCGTGCGAGTGATCGGCAGCATGCGGGCAAGCTCGGCCACGACCGGAGCCGTCGCGGTGGCCGTCGTGGCCAGAACGACCGGGTCGCCCAGGGCTTTGAGGATATCGGGCATGTCGAGATAGGCGCTGCGGTCGCCGCCCTTGGCAAGGCCGGCGTGGTGCGCCTCATCGATAACGACAAAGCCGATACGGCCCGAACGCGCGAAGCGGTCGCGGTGAATAGACAGGAACTCGGGCGTCGTGAGCACGATGCCGGTGCGGCCCGAAGCCAGGCCGGCGAACACGTCATCGCGTGCGGCTTCCACGGTCTCGCCGGTCAGCACGCCAACGCCAATGCCAAGCGCTGCCATCGTCGACGAGAGATGATAGGCCTGGTCGGCAACGAGCGCGCGCAGCGGATAGACAAAGATGCTCGCACGTCCGCGAAGGACAGCCTCGCGCGCAGCATGTACATGGAAGATGAGAGACTTGCCGCGGCCCGTTCCCATAACGGCCAAGACGCTCTGGTGGTCAGCCAAGGCATCGAGTGCCTCAACCTGTGCGCGGTGCGGCTGGTTCGATCCGATAAAGCTATGGATAAGCGAGCGCGTGAGCTCGGTATAGGAAAGCTGGGCGAGCGTCTCGCGCTTACGCGACTCCAGGCGCAGGCCGGAATCCGCCGGCTGCACGCCACGACGAAGCTCGCATGCCGGATCGTCGACGCTGGGCAGCGTGGTATCGCGGACCAGAACATCCTTGATCATGAGCTTGGGCTTCACACGCCCCTGCCAATGCTCGGCAACGGCCTCGAACACCAAGTCGACAGCGCTATCGCAGTTGATGAGCTTATCGATTTGCGGCACGCGGAACATAATGGCCGGCACACTCGCGGCGCCATCGGTCGCCACAAAGCGCATGTGCTCGCCGGTTTTGCCCACCACGGCGCGGTCGCACATCGTTACGCCCTCGGCAGCCAGCAGCGGCACCTTGTTGCCCTGGCCAAACGGCTCAAGACGGGAGATCTGCTCGATGGTCTCAATATTCAGCTCGGAAAGGTCGACGGTGGCGGCGACCTCGTCGGTGTCTTCAAAGTCCTCGGCGGGAAGCTCCGATAGCACGGCGGAAAGGCGGCGGCGGAACTCATCGAGCTTGGATGCCTCGATGGTTACACCCACCGCACCGGCATGCCCGCCGCGGCGAATCAGCAGGTCGGAGCAACGCTCGACGGCATCGAACAGGTTGACCTTGCCCACCGAGCGACCCGATCCGCGTGCAACGCCGTCCTCGATCGAGAACAGCAGCGCCGGCACGTGATAACGGTTGGTTAGACGGCTCGCTACGATGCCCTTGACGCCCTCGTGCCAGCCCTCGCCGCCCACGACGATTGCGCGCCCGCCGTCATAAGTCTCCTCGACCTTCGCCATGGCATCGCGCGTAAGCTCGGCCTCGATCTCGCGGCGTTGGCGATTGATTTCCTCGAGCTCGGCTGCCAGTGCACTTGCCTCGATAGGATCGCGGGCAAGCAGCAGGTCGAGCGCCAGCTTGGGATCAGCCATGCGACCGGCAGCATTCAGACGAGGGATGAGCGAAAACGACAGGCCGTCGGCCGTAATGGTAGAAAGGTCGGCCTTGGCAAGTGCGGCAAGCGCGATATAGCCGGGACGGGCCGTCACGCGCATCTGCTGGATGCCCTCGGCGACCAGTGCGCGATTCTCGGGCGTGAGCGGCATCATGTCGGACACGGTGCCCAGCGCCGCGACCTCGATCAGCGAACGCCAATACGACGGCTTGCCCAAACGCTCGCCCAGGACCTGCACCAGCTTGAGTGCCACGCCGGCACCGGCAAGCTCGCGCGAGGGGCCCTCGTCCTCGAGCTTGGGGTCGGTCAGGGGCACGCCCTGCGGCACCTGGTCGGAGGGCTCGTGATGGTCCGTGACCACCAAATCGATCCCCAGGCTCTCCAGATAGGAGACTTCTTCCTTGGCAGCAATACCGTTATCGACGGTCACGATCAGGTTGGGTTGGGCGAGCTCGTTGACGCGGTCGAGCGCCGCACGCGACAGGCCGTAGCCCTCGTCAAAGCGATGCGGGATAAACGGCGTGACGTTGGCGCCAAACGAACGTAGCGCCTCGGTCAACAGACAAGTCGACGTAATGCCGTCGACGTCAAAATCGCCAAAGACGGCGATGCGCTCGTGGCTGCGAATAGCACGCTCAACACGGTCGGCGACGACCGCCATGCCCGGAATAACGAGCGGATCCGCCCAGTCGCGATCGAGCGAAGGCGTCAAAAACAGTTGGCCTTCCTCGATGGATGTAATGCCGTGCGCAACCATAATGCGTGCCACCAGCCCGGGTATGCCCAGGCCAGCCGAAAGCTCCTTTTCGAGCCCGGGGTTTTGCCGAGCGACCGCCCAGCGATGCGTCGTCTTAAGCGATGACATAGGCGCCCACCCCCGATAGGGGCAGGTCGCCGCGATACCTCTCACGGTTCATAGCGATGAGTCCTCTGTGTATGCCCGCTTCGGCAGGCAGATCTGTTGAACGGATTTATTATACCGTGCAGAGCAGACGCAAATCGCCGCAGCACGCCGCGGTTTCGGTAAACGATGCCGGTAATAGCCTCGAAATATTCGAGCGTTTCTGACGCACGGACGCATGCGAGCGTCTAGCATATCCATTCAAAACGGATTCACGGGCAAAGGGAGTCACAAGCGCATATGAAGCAATGGGTTGGACTGGGCAAGTTTCTCGCGGGGCACATGCAGGTCATCGTTCCGATTTGCGTGGCGCTCGGCGTGCTCTTTCCCCAACAGATTGGCGTACTCAAGCCCATCGTTCCCACCCTGTTTGCCTTTATGACGTTTCAGGGTGCGCTCAGCAACACCTTTCACCAGGTAACCGAGGTGTTCCGCCGTCCGCTGCACCTGGTCTTGGCGTTACTCGTCTCGGCGGTGCTTATCCCTATCGCAGCCTATGCCATGGGATCGTTATTCTTTGGCTCCAACCCCAACCTTGTCTGCGGCATCGTGCTCGAATACAGCGTGCCCGTGGCCGTCACCGCTTTTATGTGGATCAGCATGTTCGGCGGCAACGGCCCGCTCGCGCTCACCATCATCCTGACGTCCTCGGTCATCTCACCTGTGACGATTCCGCTTACGCTCAAGCTCCTGCTGGGCGCCACCGTCTCGATCGACGTGCCGAGCATGATGCAGAACATGGCCTTTATGATCGCCATCCCCGCTGTGCTCGGTATTGTCATCAATGAACTCACGCGCGGCTGGGGCCACGAGAAACTCTCTCCCGCGCTCTCGCCCGCCTGCAAGTTCATGATGATGGGCGTCATCGCGTCCAACTCCACCGCTATGAGCGAGTACGTGCTACACATGAATGTTGAGCGCTTGGAAGTCGCGCTCTTTATCCTGGTGTTCGCCATCAGCGGCTTTATCACCGGCGTCCTGATCGCCCGTGCCCTGCACCTGCCGTATAGCGAGACGACCACCATGTGCTTTACCTGCGGCATGCGCAACATCTCTTCGGGTGCCGTCATCGCCACGCAGTATTTTCCCGGCGAAGTGGTATTCCCCGTCATGTGCGGCACGCTGTTTCAGCAGGTGTTGGCCTCAATTATCGGACACCTCTTTGAGCGCCTGACCGGCGAGGAGCGCGCCGCCCAGCGCAAGCGAGTCGAGGCTGGCCGCGATGCCATGGCGCGCTAGGCTGTCCGCATTACGTGGGTGTTAGTCTTGCTATACGAGCGTTTCCAGATGCGCACGCAGACGCTCAGCATCGATATCGAGCGTCGTCTCGGCATTGACTTGGGCCAAACGATAGCCGACAAAGTAGGGCGAAACCACCCAACGCGGCAGCGCCTTGGCAATGGTCCGGCCGCTCATGTGATAGAAGAACAGGTTGTACGACTCTGCACGACCGCCATGGTGCTCGTTCAGGATATAGCGCAGAGCTACCTGGATTGCGTCGGCGAAGAGATCCGCCTCGGCTTGGTCTCTCGTGTCATCGCTGGCGGCGATTCCCTGCGGGGCTGAAACGTTGATCTCAAAGAACCCCATGATCGGTTCGGTTGAGATGTTGACCGCGATTCTCCCCTGTTGCCAGACATTGATGCCTTCGAAATTGGCAGAAGTCAGCGAAGTGTAGCCGTCTTCCTGCTCCAAACCCACAATCTGCATGTGCGGATGAACGAGACTACCGCCCGAAAGTGGGCCCTTGTTCTTGTACATGAGAACGCTGCGATACTGTCGGGAGTCAATCATCCGCTGCCAGCAATCCAGAGCAAACCGCATAACATGATGCAGCTCGTCCGGTGCATAGGTCACCAGGTCGGCATCGTGATCGGCCGACTCGATCAGCACGGTTTGACGGGTGGCGCGCAGGGTCTTGAACTTATTCTCGAGCCAGATGCAGTCACCGTCGCGCCGGATGATATTGGCGAGTTCCTCGGTATCGCAAAAGGGGCACGCGGTGCCGGGACGACGGTTGTCGTCGGGCTTACCGTTCGCCTGCTGAACATCGAATACCAGCGCCACGGGCTATACCTCCAGCGGCACGATCTTGGTGCCATGGAGCTCGGAGACGCCCAGTGCCGCCGCCGCGGTATCGCGGTTGGCCATGGAAATGCCGCCACCGGGAAGGATGGTCAGGCGGTCGCCCGCGTACTCGATCAAGCGGACCAGGTTTTCGAAGTTGCCCTCGATCGGCGTACTGGCAGCGCCACCGTGCGTCAGAATGCGCGTGACGCCGCAGTCGGCGAGCGTGTCAATGGCGTCCAGCTGAGCCTCGGGCGAGAGCTGGTCAAACGCCATGTGGAAAGTGATGTCGATAGGATCGCGCTTGCACTCCTCGGTCGCGCAGCCCGCAGCCATCACGAGGGCGCCAAGGGTGAGCTCGTCGAGCGCCCAGCCGCCGGCACAGGGCTTGCAGCAGCCAAAGACCAGGCCGTCAACGCCGGCGCTCACGGCAAGACCCAAGTCCATCTCCATCATGCGCAGCTCGTCCTGGTTGTAGTGAAAGTCACCGCCACGCGGGCGAATCATGCACATCACTCGCGCGTCATGCTCGTGAGCATAGCTGACCGTAGTGCTGATAACGCCGGCCGAGGGCGTGGTACCACCGACGGCAAGGTTGTCGCACAACTCGATGCGCTTAGCACCGGCATCGATAGCCGCCGGCACACGCTCAAAGTTCTCGGCACAAAACTCGTACAGCATAGATAGACCCCCAAAGACAGCAGATGTTTTCCGACGGGCATTGTCACACACCCCCATGAAGTTGCGGTGGAATAAGGACTCTTTTGACCTCTGAGGCTCCCATTTAGTCCCTATTCCACCGCAACTTAAAGGGAATAGTCGTTGGCATCTGCCACAACGTCGATGTTTTGGCAACGACAGACACTATGACCCAATCCGAGGGCACTAAAAAGA
>NZ_QSBB01000040.1:0-14687 GCF_003465595.1 Collinsella sp. AF05-9 | reverse complement strand
GTGGTTTCTGATGCGGCGCGCTGCGCGCCCCGCACAGGCTAAAGCCTTTAACGGAAAGAGGCGGGCAATTGCCCGCCTCTTCTCACATCACCCACTTGAACACGGCACGGAACAGCCAGACGAAAAAGCCCAGCGTGACCTTAAGCGCCGCCATGAGGAACCTACCAAGCCTCTTCATCGACGTCACCCCAATCTTCCTTGACCTTGCGGGCGCCCTCGTCGGCGCCCTCCTCCTTCTCTTGCGCGAGCAGCCTCGCCAGCTCGTCGGGCACGCCCGGGACCTCTGCCCTCCCCAGAGCGCGCTGCAGGTCCCTTATCTGCGATTTCAGCGGTTTTGAGGGAGGGCCCACGTGCTCGCGGTAGCAGGCGCCGATCGCGGCCGCGTCGCACAGGAAGCCCCGCACCCGGGCGAACGCCTCGTCGCCGTCGAGCAGGACGCGGCGGGCTCGCCCCAGCTCGGCCTCCGAGGCCAGCATGAAGCGCCAGCCACGGGACCTGCGCGCGGCCGGTATCCCGTCCGCGGGCGCGTCGGCGCGCCAGTCGTCGCGCACCTGGTGCCAGTTCGCCGTGAGCCAGAGCCCCTTCTCGGGCTCCTCCCGCATCTCGAGCTCGAACTCCGTGAGCATGTTCGCGCCGGAGAACGGCGACCCCTCCGTGAACGAGAGCGTGTCGAACAGCGTCGTCCTGCCGCCCTCGTACTCTATCCTCACCATCATCTCCGGCCCCTCTCCCTGCGCTGGTCCTGCTGGGCCCGCTGCCGCTCGGCGGCGAGGATGCGCTGTTGCTCGTCCGCTCGGTGGCACTGGCGCGAATTGCCGCTGGCATCGTCGCGCCCTTCACCGTCCCCGTAGCGGGTCTTGAGCGGCATGAGCCCGTTCTCGGCCATGTAGGCGCGGGCGGCCTCGAGGCGACGGTATCCCTCGCCGCCCGCCTGGCCGCGCCGCTCGAGCGTCGCCATCCTGAGCCCGAACTCCTCGATGGACTCGACGTCGAACTTCGCGCACGTCTCGAGCGCCGAGGAGAGCCTGCTCAGCTCCGAGAGGTCGTTGAGCTCGAGGGCTCGCTCGGCGGCCTCGCGGATCCGCGCGGCGCTCGCGTCCGTGGGGCGGTAGGCGCCTTCGCGCTCGAAGCGCCGGCGCAGCATCTCCTTGCCGTAGACGAACCCCAGGCGCTCGCCGGTTACCTTCTTGGACGGTTCCTCCGCCAGGCTGAACACCCAGTCGTCCCGCCGCGCCTTGGCCGAGTTGTCGGCGACGTGCACGCCCAGGGCGTCGAGGATGCCGAAGAACTCCGCCTCGTCGCGCGCCGTGGTCTTGGCGAGCGCGACGCGGGCGCGGATGTCGCCGACCCACGAGTAGCCGCCCGAGCGCATGATCTCCTTCTCGGCCCGGCCCAGGTAGACGCTCCTGCGGCTCCTGGGCCCGCCCGCACCTGCCCGCCCGCGCGCCTTCGACGGAGATTCGGGCGCCCGGTCGTTGGAGAGCCCCGACAGCCCGCGCTCGCGCGCCATGTCCTGCAGGTCTCGGTTGAGGTCCTCGGGGTGCTGGGTCTGCATGCGGTAGCCGGTGCGGAGGTTGGCGTTGTTCGCGACGATGTGCGCGTGCGGTATGCCGCGGGCGTTGTCGTCGTGGTAGACGATGGCGATCTCGTGGTCGTCGAAGTGCCTGAGCGCCCACGAGCACGCGAGCTCGCGCAGCGTCGCCAGGTCGATGTCGTCGCCGGGGTCCGGCGAGAGCACGAAGTGCTTGAACGTGCGCGCGGGCTTGCCCCTCCAGGGTGCGTCCGTGCCGAACGCGGCGCGCGTGGCGTCCATCTCGGCGTCCCAGGCGCAGGCCTCCTTGGCGTCTTCCCCCAGCGCGCCGGCGTCGCGCTCGTCGTAGCTCAGGTTGAACAGGTCGCGCGCCAGGGCGCGGCCTCCCTTCTCGAGGTAGCGGCGGATGCCGCCCGTCGAGCCGTGGCCGCTTATCGGCTTCAGGATCGGCATGGCGAGCCCTCCACGAGCGAGTCGGCGCCGATGCGACCGAGCTCCGCCGCCATCTCTCGGGCCGCGGCGTTCACGTCGGCGAGCTCGCGCTCGATCGTCGGGATGCTATCCGCGACGAGGTCGCGGTCGACGTGCCCGTGGCGGGCGTGGAAGTTGATGAGGTTCATCGCGTGCACGGCCTGGTTGTAGTGGTAGCCCCACTTCGTGAGCTCTCGCGACATCGCCCACAGGGCTCTGCGGTCCACGAGTATGCGGTGCTCGTCTCCCGCGTTGGCCTCCGTCGACAGCGGTATGCGAACGAGGTAGCGCAGGTACTCCGACTTGCTGAGGCCGGCACGCTCGCACCGCTCGCAGAGCGCGTCGTAGTCGCCTCCCTCCATGCGGAACGTGACGCGGCGCTCCTTGCCTTTGGCGGCGCCGGCTTCCTCTTCCATGGCGGATTCCTTTCCTCGGGCCCGCCGCGCGGCGGGCGCGTCTCTCTAGGGGTGCGGGGGATCCCCCGCAGGCGGCGGCCCGGCTCGGGCGCCGCCTCTGGGACCGGGCCTCGCGAAAGCGGGCTCCCGAACGGCCCGCGGCATGACGGGTCCGAGGCCGCCCGGTCCCCAAGTGCTATGGACGCCCGACGCGATGTCGGACGCCATAGGCTACTTGCTGGATTTCGGGCCTGAGGCCCTTCTGCGGCGCTTTCGGGCATCGGTGCCCGCATCCGTGTAGGGCGCGGTCATGAGCGCCATCTCCCGCAGCAGCGAGAGGTCGGCCGGGCTCGGGCTCTCGGGCGGGCTCTCCAGGAAGTCGGCGACGAGCCTCGCGGCCTTCGCGATGCGGCCGTCGGGGCCTGCCTGCGTCTTGCCCTCGCTCCTCACGTAGTCGGAGAGCTCGCGCTTGGTGCGCCGCCAGGGCTCCATCGCGGCGTGCATCTCCGCCTGGCGCTCCTTCGGCATGCCCGCGAGCGTGCGCACCGCCTCGGCGCTGAGGTTGCCGCGGTCGGCCTCGGCGGCCCACTCGGGCGAGAGGTCCTCGGCGATGCGGCGGGCAAGCCTCTCCTCGCGCGCGATGGTCTTGCCGGAGACCTTGCGGCCCGTCTGCCGCTCGATGATGGCGGCCTTCACGTCGTCGACGCGCATGCCGGAAAGCGACGGGTCCTCGGAGCGCAGGCGCACGGCGTCGCCCCTGAGCGCCTCGGTCGCTGCGGCGCGCTCGGTCACGGTGAGCGCGCGGGTGAAGTAGTTCGCGGCGTGGAGCAGCGTCACCGCCCGCTCGTCGTCGATGCCCTCTATCACGCGGCAGGGCATCTTCTCGTAGGCGGGGTCGTCCTTGGCGAGCAGCGCGTAGGCGGCCTTGCGCCGGTGCCCGGAGACCATCTGCCACGAGCCGTCGCCGACCTTGCGCACGAGCGGCAGGTCGGTGAGGCCGTCCTCGCGTATGGACTCGGCGAGCTCGGCTATCCCCGTTGGGTCCATGGAGTAGGCGGCGTTCGCCGGGTGGTCGGCGATGTCGGCCACCGCTATCTCGGACACCGGGTAGCGCCCGCGGGTGCGCGACGCGCCGTCGAGAAGCCCCGTGATGGTGAAGCCCGCGGCCACCTGGCTAGGCGAGCTCACGGGACACCTCGTCGGCGAGAGCTTCGTAGTCGCGTGCGGGGCGGCTCCCCGGCTCGAAGGCCGCCACCGGCTTCCATTGCCAGCTGCCCTCGCAGACCTTGCTGCTCGCGTGGATGACCGTCTCGAACTGCTCGCCCGGGAAGAACCCGTCGAGCACGGCCGCGCCCGTGGCCTCGGCGTTGGTCATGCGGCCGGGCACGCAGGTGCGCAGTATCTTCCATCTGGGCGTGGGCATGCGCAGAGCGTCCGCGATGGAGCGCGTCGCCTCCACGGTGAGCGCCGTGCCGCGCATCACGGTGGAGTCGAGCTTCACGGGGATGACGACCATGCCGCCCTCCGTTGCGGCGAGGTAGGCGTTGAAGGCGAGCCTGCGCATCACGGGGCTGCAGTCGATGAGGCAGACGTCGTAGGAGCCCGAGGCGTCGTCGAGGGCGAACTTGAGGCGCTGCTCGCGCAGGAGCATCTCGTTCTGGTCGACGAGGTCGATGGTCGAGGCCACCACGTCGAGGCCCTCCCCGGCGGCGTAAGCGACCTCTTCCACGGGCGCGCCGCCGTAGAGCAGCTCGACCGAGGTGCGGCGCTCGGAGGCGGCGCGGTCGTAGAGGCCGAAGAAGTCGGTGGCAGACGCCTGCGGGTCGAGGTCGACGAGCAGGGTCCGAAGGCCCCTGGCGGCGAAGATGGCCGCCAGGTTGACGGCGGTCGTCGTCTTGCCGACGCCGCCCTTGTAGTTGGAAATGGCTATCGTGCGCATGGGTCGCGTCCTCTCTAGCGTGGGGCGCGCCTCGCCGCATCCGGTCCGGCGCGCCCCGAGTCTCGGAGCGTCGGGACAAAACCGTACGGATTTGTCCGACAAGCGGAGTGTACCACGAAAACGTACGTATATGTACGTTTTCGTGGTACAGGGGCCGGTTTCGGGGGAAAGCCCGGCCCCGGGAGCCCGGGGCCGGGCGCGCCGCCTAGGAGAGCGGCTCCATCTCGCCGAAGCAGTTGATGTGGTGGCGAAGGAGTGCGCGGTTCTCCTTGACGACCATCATCGCCACCTCGTCGAAGCGGACCGGGGTGTCGGCGTAGTCGTCGCCGTTGCCGGCGAGCCACCTCGCCGCCAGCGCCTCGCGCAGCCCGCGCGCCCTGTGGGCCTCGGGGAAGCCGTCCGTCCCGATCCGGACCGTGGCGTCGACGAAGACCAGGGTCCCGTCCTCGTCCACCGCCACGAGGTCGATCCCGCCGATGCCCTCGGGTCCCTGCCAGGCCTCGTCGACGATCTCGTAGCCCTTGCGCTCGAGGAAGGCCTTGACCGCGCCCATCGCCTTTTCCTTCATGTCGTTCATGTCTTGCTCCTTAGACTCTGAGGCCCGCCCCTGTGGCGTGCCTTGCGCCGCGTGAGTCGCATGCAGCGCGGGCGTGCCTGCAAGGGAGGAAGCGAAGTCGGGCATGGAAATAGAAGTCTCCCGACGGCAGTTTTTCGCGTTGTTCGCGCGCGGAGCGCATGGGGCGAAGAACCCGAAAAAGTGTCGCGGCCCTTGCTGGCCGCCTGCCGGCGTGCGACCCTGCGCGTCCAAGGAGCGCCGGGGCGGGTATTCGGATCAAAGGGGCGCAGGCGTGCGGCATGGAATCCGGCGTGGGCGCCGAGACCCTCCGGGCATGGGATGCGGCCCATCGGCGGTTGCTGGGCTCCCGCGGGGATTGACGACGACGTCGTGGCGGGGACGGAGGCGGGTTCCCGAGTCGCGGCGCCGCGGCATGAGTCGGGACGGACGGCTTTCCCGTGCCGCTTGCGGCCGATATGCGCACGGGACCGCGGGCGGCGAGATGGTTCTCCGCATGGAACGGCTACGGTGCTGCGCGACACGTCCGTTGAGAGAAGGAGGCGAGCTGATGTTGAGCCACGAAGAGAAGTTGGAGCGCATCGAGCTCATCGATGCCGTGTGCGATGCCGGGAGGCTGGCGAGGGGCCTGGACCAGCTGCTCGAGTCCCTGGCGCATGCCGACCAGCTGGACCCGCTCGACGTCGAGGGGATTCTGGCCCTGAAGTCGATAAGTGAGAGGTGCGCCGAGCGCATCGGCGACGCCGCGCGAATCTTGGAGGCTCAGAACGAGGTTCTCTACGCCGAGGAATGGGCAAACGCCAAACCTCGCGAAAACGAGAGATGAGGACCCGAACGAAAGCGGCCATCCAAGCCCGATCAGGGCGTCCATCGCCGTCCGCGCTCATATAAAGCCTGGACATCGGCTGTCCTCGCATTCCCAGTGCCGCCGCGTGCCGTCGCGTTATAATGCTGCAAACGCATTTGTATTGCATTTCGAGCGATGGGAGCGCAGATGCCCGACAGCTACAAGGAGCTCATCAAGAGCAATCCCGACGAGACCGAGATCAGAAGCTTCCTGGTGGACGGCGACCAGGTCTCCGTGACCCTGCGCATCCCCGACACCCTGCGCGACGCGGCGAAGGAGGAGGCGGCCCTGCGGGGCATGAGCTTCTCCGCCTTCGTGCGCACCTGCATGATCGAAGAGCTCGCGAAAAAGGGGGCATAGAGGCGTGAAGTCGCTAAGCAACGTCGGCGCGGAGCGCCTGGGAGACGCCCTCGGCGAATCCATCGACGACGGCGCGAAGTTGTCGATAATCAGCTCGTATTTCACCGTGTTCGCCTACGGGGAGCTCAAAGAGGAGCTCTCCAAGGTCGACGAGGTGCGCTTCCTGTTCAGCGAGCCCACCTTCATCAAGCGCATGGCCGACTCGAAGGAGCCGCGCGAGTTCGAGGTAGCCCGCCGCGCGCGCGAGGTCGGCGTCGGCGGCTCGGGGCTCGAGCTCACGCTGCGCAACAACCTAAACCAACGCGCGCTCGCCCGCGAATGCGCCGAGTGGATCCGCGAGAAGGGCGTCTTCAAGTCCGCCAAGACGTCCGGCGCCATTCAGCCGGGCGGCACCTACGTGGTGGAGAACCCATCCGGCGACGACCACGCCTTCATGGGCGCCGCCGCGAACTTCACGCAGGAGGGCCTCGGCTACGAGCGCCGTCCGGGAACCGTGACCTGCGTGAGCCATTTCGAGAACGCGACCGAGGCCGTCGGCCTCAAGATGATGTTCGAGTCGGTCTGGGACAACCCTGCCATGGTCGAGGAGGTCACCGCGCAGGTGGCCGCCCAGGTCGAGACGCTCTACCGCGAGAACCCGCCCGAGTTCATCTATTTCCTGACCCTGTACCACCTGTTCCGCGACTTCATGGAGGACGACGAGGACAACGGCATCCGCCCCGGCCTCAAGTTCGAGGAGTCCGTGGTCTGGAGCAAGCTCTACGACTTCCAGAAGGACGCCGTCGTGGGCGCCATCCGCAAGCTGGAGAAGTACAAGGGCTGCATCATCGCCGACTCGGTGGGCCTGGGCAAGACCTACGAGGCGCTCGCCGTCATGAAGTACTACCAGGAGCGCAACGACCGCATCCTCGTGCTGTGCCCGAAGCGCCTGCGGGACAACTGGACCCTGTGGACGCAGGACAACGACGACCGCAACCCGCTGGCCGACGACCGCTTCAGCTACACGGTGCTCAACCACACCGACCTGTCGCGCTACCACGGCATGAGCGGCGAGGTGGACCTCGAGCACCTGCGCTGGGGCCACTTCGACCTCCTCGTCATCGACGAGAGCCACAACTTCAGGAACAAGAGCACCGACGCGGACAAGACCGACCGCTACACGCGCCTCATCGAGGACGTCATCAAGTCGGGCCAGCGCACGAAGGTGCTCATGCTCTCTGCCACCCCGGTGAACAACCGCCTGCTCGACCTGCGAAACCAGATCGAGCTCATCACCGAGGGAGACGACGCGTACCTCGCCGATACCGATGGCATCCCGTCGATCACCCACGTGACGCGCGTCGCCCAGCAGAGGTTCAACGAGTGGAGCAAGCTCTCCGACTCCGAGCGCACGACCGAGAGCTTCGTGAACGCGGTGAACGCCGACTACTTCAAGCTGCTCGACGTGCTGACCATCGCGCGCAGCCGCAAGCACATCACGAAGTACTACGGCGCCGCGAGCGGTACCTTCCCGGCGCGCCGGCCGCCCCTGTCGTTTCAGACGCCCATTGACCTAGAAGGCGAGCTGCCGCCGATTGCCGTGCTCAACGACATGATCGCCCAGCTCACGTTCGCCCAGTACCAGGTGCTCTCCTACGTGCGCGCCGACCAGCGCCGCAAGTACGAGGACCGCTACGGGGACACGTGGGGCAAGGACTTCGAGAGCCAGGTCCACCGCACGACGGCGGTGGCCAACCTCATGCGCGTCAACGTCCTCAAGCGCATGGAGTCCTCCGTGAACAGCTTCCGCATCACGCTGCGACGAATCCTCGACGGCTGCGTCGACCTGCGCGCGAGGCTCGACGCCGACGCGTCGGGGGTCGCCTACGGCACCGAGGGCCTCGAGGACGGGTTCGACGACGACGATGCCGAGGAGTTCGAGGCCGGCGGCAAGGTGCGAGTCGACCTGCGAGACGTCGACGCCCTGCGCCTGGGCCAGGACCTCGACTTCGACATCCAGGTGCTCCGGGCCCTGCTAACCTATGCCGACGCGGTGACGCCCGAGCGCGACGCCAAGCTCGTGAAGCTGCGCGACTTCATCGCGGGCAAGGTCAGCGAGCCGTACAACCCCGGCAACCGCAAGGTGCTGGTGTTCAGCGCGTTCGCCGACACGACGGCGTACCTTTTCGAGCAGCTGGCGCCCTGGCTGAAGCGCGAGCTCGGAATCGAGTGCGCCGAGGTGGCGGGCAGCTCCAACCGGACCTACTCGCTGAAGCTTCCCAGGACCACCTTCGAGAACATCCTCGCGAGGTTCTCTCCCGTCTCAAAGGAGCTGCCGGAGAGCCAGCGGGAGCTCGGCGAGATCGACGTCGTCTTCGCGACGGACTGCATCTCCGAGGGCCAGAACCTGCAGGACTGCGACTGCCTGGTGAACTACGACATCCACTGGAACCCCGTGCGTATCATCCAGCGCTTCGGCCGCATCGACCGCCTGGGATCGAAGAACTCCCAGATCCAGCTGGTCAACTTCTGGCCGGACATCGCGCTCGACGAGTACATCCAGCTCGAGGGCCGCGTGAAGGGGCGCATGGCGCTGCTCGACGCGTCGGCAACCGGCGAGGAGAACGTGCTGGAGGCCAAGGGCAATGGAGAGATGAACGACCTCAAGTACCGTCGCCGGCAGCTCCAGCAGCTCAAGAGCGAGGTGCTCGACCTCGAGGACATCTCGGGCGGCATCTCGATCACGGATTTCGCCTTCGACGACTTCCGCGTGGAGCTCCAGCGCTACGCCAAGGAGCATCCCGGCGCGTTGGAGAACTCGCCGGCGGGACTGCACGCCGTGGCCCCCATCCCCGACGAGCTTCGCAGCGACGTGAAGCCAGGCGTGGTCTTCTGCCTCAAGCAGAACGACGAGGGCAACGATCCCAGGGACACGAACCCTGTCTTCCCGTACTACGTGGTGTACGTGTCGGCCGACGGCGAGGTCATGACGAAGCACACCCAGCCCAAGCCGGCGCTCGACATCATGCGCGCCGTCTGCTCTGGGCATCCCGAGCCCATCGCTAAGCTGTGCCGCGAGTTCAACCGCGAGACCCGCGACGGGACGAGGATGGACGCCTACACCGACCTGCTTGACGATGTCGTTGCGGCCATCACCGGAACGCAGCAGGACAAAGGCATCGAGAGCCTGTTCAGCCTGGGAGAGGTCGGCAGCGGCACCGTCATGGGCTTCAACGACTACTCGTTGGTATGTTTCGCGGTGCTGCGATGAGCGGCATCGACTGGAACGGAATCCTGCGCCTGCCCGAAGCGGCGCTCGCGGGATGCCGCCGCATTCCCAAGACGGTGCTCGTCAAGCAGGCCATGCTCACCAAGACCGAGCAGAAGAGGCTCGACAAGGTCGCGCGCCTCGAGCACTTCGCCACGGTCCAGAAGTCCACGACGCGCATCCCGCCGTACGAGGACGACGAGCGCAACGTGCAGAGCGTCGTCTTCCTCCGTTGCGAGATGACAGCCGGGACCATGGCGGTGGCCGAGGTGGCGGAGCTCGTGCACAAGTGCTTCCCGAACCCGACGGTGCTCCTGGTCGAGGCGGGCGGCTGCGCGTGCATATCGGTCGCCCTCACGCGGAGGAGCCAGGCCGAGCAGGGCGCGACGGTCGTCGACCGAGTCGAGTCGACGGGCGCGTTCGATCCTGGCCGTTCAGAATACGCGGACTTCCTAGGCGCGCTGGCATTCGGGCGGCTCTCGCAGGGCGACCTCTGGGAGTACCTGGTCGACCTGTCGCGCACCGTAGCGCTGTCCCGCGCGATTGGCGGCCTGGGGTTCTACCCCGTATGCCCCGCTCGAGACCGGGAAAAGCTGATCGCCCTCACGTCGCGCTACGATGAGATGGGAGCCTCCGTCAAGCGGCTGAAGGAGCAGCGGCGGTCGAAGGACATAACGCTCAACGAGTCCGCGAAGCTGAGGATGGAAATGAAGGAAGAGGAGCGACGCCTGAGGGCGGTCGCCGATGAGATAAAGGAGATCTGCAATGGCCGTTCTAGATGAGTATATTTTGCGAGCGGCGCGCCTTTTGAGTGATGCTGCAGATGAGGATGTTGATGCGCTCTGCCGTGAAATCATGCAGGTCTTCGACCTCGACTACACTAACCCCGAGGCTTTAAAATATATCAATTCCTCAAGCTCATTTCGCTACTCGAAAAGCGACCTAGGGATGATTCTCCAGAAGCTGCGCCTAAAGCGGGAAGACTCAGACGACAAAGCGTTCAGTGCCGCATTCTGCGCAACTATAACGCAGCATATCAGGAGACTGGAGCAAGCTCTTGAAGAGGGCGTGAAAGACGACGAGCTCAAAGCCGTATACGACTCAATCGACTACGTCTACGCAAACGCGAGGGGCTACGACTCCTACACGGACGGACTAGCCTCCTATTCCTATGGGTCTTCCAATCGCAATGATTTCAACGATGAACAGACGCAACTACGTATCGACAAACTGAAGCATTTCCGTGATGAGGAGCTCCGTAAGCTGAAAATCGCCGAAGCGCAGGGCGCTAGCGTCAGCCTCACGGCATCCGCCACGAGCAACGTACAGGTCACGTTAGAGGCAACCTTTGAACAGATTGACAAATTGCCAGAGACAACGCTTTCCGATGACGAGAAGACGCTGCTCAAAGGGATGATGGGCGATCTCAACACAAAAGATAAAAGCAAACGGGGCAGCAAGCTTGACAAACTCCTGAGCTGGCTTGCCGGCAAGGGCACCGACGTTTTTATTGCCGCCATGCCCTACATAGTTCAACTAATCAAATCTCAACTTTCCTAGGAGGAGACCTCATGGGCGAGATAGAAAAGATGACTCTTGAATCGGAGAGTCTTATTGACGACCGCCTGAATAAGCTCAAGGAGCTGATGCCCGAAGTGTTCTCCGAGAGCGGAATCGACTTCGACAAACTGCGGCTGGAGCTTGGCGACGAGGTAGACGAGGGCCTGGAGCGCTATGCGTTCACGTGGCCCGGCAAGGCCGATGCCATCCGCCAGTCGCAGATGTCCAGCACTGCTACTTTGCGTCCCCGTATCGAGAAAAGCCGCAGCCGCGATGGAGAGGATGGGTCCTTCGACTCGGACAACATTTATATCGAAGGCGACAATCTCGAGGTGCTGAAGCTCCTACAGCGCGGCTACCACGGCAAGGTCAAGATGATCTACATCGACCCACCCTACAACACGGGTCACGACTTTGTCTACAAGGACAATTTCGGCAACTCTGTCGATAACTATAAGGAGCAGGCGGGACTCGCCGGCCAGTCCAACGCCGACACAAGTGGCCGCTACCATAGCGACTGGTGCTCGATGATGTACCCTAGGTTGAGACTGGCTCGAGAGCTCCTAACCGACGATGGCGTCATTTTCATTTCGATTGACGATAACGAAGACCGCAATTTGCGCATCCTCTGTGACGAGGTGTTCGGAGAGGCAAATTTCGTTTCTCAGCTAATCTGGGAACGAGCTTACTCGCCCAAGAATGACGCCAAATACGTTTCAAATAGCCATGATTATGTTCTCGTATACGCCAAATCCATTGAGCGCTTTGTGATTGGACGCCTGCCGAGAACAGACGAGGCAAACGCCCGCTACAAGAATCCAGACAACGACCCTCGAGGCGTTTGGAAGCCAAGCGACCTCAGTGTAAAGACTTACAGCCCAGATTCCGACTATCCAATCACAACGCCCTCGGGGCGTGTTGTAGAGCCTCCAGCAGGACGCTGCTGGAGGCTCTCGCGAAACGCGTTTCGCGAGAGACTCCAGGATAACCGCATTTGGTTTGGCCCAAACGGCGACAGCGTCCCTTGCATCAAGCGTTTCCTAACAGAGCTCAAATATGATGGAATGGCTCCAACTTCAATCATGTTTTACAAAGAAGTGGGTCACAGCCAGGAAGGCGCCAAGGAGCTCGTATCTCTATTTGACGGAAAGGGCTATTTCGATGGACCGAAACCGACGAAACTACTTCAGCGCCTGATAACCCTTGCGAATCTGCTAATGTGCGATAAAGAAGTAATAGAAGTGTAAAAAATTTTGCCGTTCCTATCCGGCACTTAGGGCTGTGTCGGATAGGTCAGGCGTTAGGCTTCCGGCAAGTCTATCTTGCCGACAAAGCTGTAATAAATCTCAATGTCCTGCCTGCGGGTGCCGTTCTCGTCATAGCTGCACTCATGCACGACGATTTTCTCAATCATTTCCCGCAAGAGGGTGGGGGTCAATTCTTCAAAAGCAAGGTGCTTTCTCACAATCCCCATGAATTTCTCGGCGTTGACGGTGGCGGCCTGCGACTTGGAAAGTTCCTCCTGCAAAGCGGCAGCCCGGTCTTTCAGTTCCCGCTGCTCCTGCTCATAGTCCGCCGACAGCTCCATGAAACGCTCGTCGCTGATTTTGCCGCTTACATTGTCCTCATACAGCCGCTTGATAATGCGGTTCACTTCGGCAATGCGTGTCTGGGCCTGTTCAAGCTGCTTCGTGGCTGCGGCGGTCTTTCTCTTGCCGCCGATTTCGTTCTGCTGGATGAGCAGCTTTACAAAGCGGCTCTCATGCCTGGCGGCGTATTCCGTCACTTGCCGGAGATTGGAAAGCACGTCCGCCGTCAAAAGGTCGGTGCGGATAAAGTGTGCCGTACAGTCACGGGTACGCTTCTTGTAGCTGCCGCAGATATAACAGTCCTGCTTGCGGTTCTATTCGTCTGTTCCTGGTTCAAAATAGTTTCTCCTCTCTGATACTGATTTTATGGTTGATTTTCGTTGTTAGCCGTACACTTGCGGCACAAATGAGGTTTTCGCAGTTAACAGGACGGGCGCGCAAGCGCCCGTCCTGCGTTTTCCCGGGCCGATACGGCTTGGATTGCGGTAAAACGAGATGTTCGGCTGAGTTCGGGGCATGGCTCCGCCGGCCCGCCCGGGTCGGGTTTCGGACTTATCCGGACGGGCTGGAGGGCCCTGCCTATTCGGTTTCGCTGCCGGCCGCTACGGTGCCAGCGGCCCCTCGCCGCGCGCGCGGCGTGCGGCCTCGATGGCCCCGACGGACATGTCGAGCTCGCCGTAGGGCACCTTCTCGACCCCCAGCGCGTCGAGAAGCGCGCGGCCGTCGTCGCCGAGCGCCGCCAGCAGCATGTCGATGGCGCACATGCCGCCCAAAGACGGCCTGGGCTCGGAGTTCAGGTGCGACATCAGCACGGCGCAGTCCCTGCCGGCGAGCCCGTCGAAGCTTATTCCGCGCCCCTTGGGCAGTATCTTGCGCAGCTCGACGTGGTTGCGCTCGCAGCCGCCCTTCTGCTGGGACTGGCGCGCGTCGCAGTAGTAGACCGAGCACCGCCTGGCGGACGGGTCGAGCGCGGAGCGCTCGATTCCCGCGCAGTCGGCGAACTCGGCGCCGTTGTCGGTCAGGAGCAGGGAGAACAGCCTTCGGAACGCTTTCGGCGCCGCCTTCTCCAGCATGTCGAGCGCCGATCCCGTCGACGCCGCCGTCTTGTCGGGCATGGGCAGCGCGATCTGGAACTTGAACGCCCTCAGGTACAATGTGAGCAGGCACCGGCGGTCGGACTTCAGGCCGAGCACCGTGTCCATCTCGCAGGCGGCGGCGCGCTCTTCCCCCGGCAACTCCATGAACGCGGCGAACGAGCGGGCCGCGCCGTGCGACGTCTGCCTTGACGGCTCGGCGTGCGAGCGCGGCTTGTAGCCGCACCTGCGCCGCAGCTCGAGGCTGCTCATCCCCGCGTAGCCGCGCCCTATCCACCTGTATATGGTCGACGCCGACGCCCCGATCTCGGCCGCCCTGGCCAGCGCTATCTGCTCGGGCGACAGCCCCCGCGCGACGTCGGACCTGATCAGCTCCATGGCGCGCTCGAATTCCGCCTCGCCCCGGTCGACGCCCATCCTGGATTCGCGCAGCTCGGCGTCGGCGAGCGCCTGCGCCCTGGCGGCCGAGTACTCGCACCTCCACCTTCTCGAGCAGTGGTACCTGCGGAACCTGCACCCGTTGCAGCAATGCGGCCACGACAGCAGCTTCGGGCAGGCGTCGTCGGGGGCCTCCGCGGCGCGGCCGCCCTTGTTCGGACCGCGGCACACCGTGCGGTTGCGCGCCACCTCGTCGGCGACCGTCGACGGCGACCGGCGCAGCTCCCGGGCGATCTGCCTGCACGACTTGCGCTTGTCCAGGCCCCTCTCGATCGCCGCGCGCTCCGACCTGTCGAGCCTGCGGTACGGCTTGGATGCGTTTTTCCTCATGCTCTCTCCTTTCTCTCGGGAGGGCCCTCGGCCCTCGCCTCCGGAAAGGAATTCTCGAACTCAGCCGGACGCGTCCGGCTGAGTTCGAGAGCAAAACCAAAGCGTTCGGATGAACTTGCAAATCAACTAGAAAATAGAGTGATACGTATAAAAAATATAATAATTGCGTAAACTTGATTTGCCTGAGAGCATATGCTATAATGGCAATAGCTAAGAAAAGATATAATGTGTCACGTAGACACAAAACGAACCCCCAGTAGTGAACTGCCTCCCATTTCTTGGACACAAGAAATGGGAGGCTTTTTTATGGCT
>NZ_QSBB01000004.1:0-129863 GCF_003465595.1 Collinsella sp. AF05-9 | reverse complement strand
GGCCGAGCGCAAAATGGATTCTAAAAAAACACCTTGCCAAATAGGAGCGTCAGCACGAGGCCCGCCTATCCGATGCTCCGAAGGAGCAGGATAAGCGGGCCTCAAGTGCGAGGACGTTTTTAAGGGGATGCCCCTGGGTGGCCCGGACAGACCGATCGGCGATGTCTACAGGTACTCGATTTGAGCGCCCTCGGTGTCGCACGTCAGAATATGCGTGTCACACTTGGGGAACTGCTCGCGCAGCTTGACCTGCAGGAACTTTGCCACGATGGTGTCGTCGGTTACAGCCATAAGGGTCGAGCCCGAGCCGCTGATCCAGATGGTCTTAGCGCCGCCGTTAAGGCAGGTGTCGCGCACGGCGTTGTAGTCGGGGATGAGGCGGCGGCGATAGGGCTCCTGGATGCGGTCGTCATTGGCGGCGGCAATCAGGTCAAGGTCGCCGGTCTCCAGGCCGCGCGTCATGCCGGCGATGCGGCCCATTTGCCATACGGCGGTGGAGAGTGGAATCTCCTGTGGCACAACCTTGCGCGCCTCGCTCGTATGCACCTCGTAGGGCGGAATCACGGTAATAAAACGCAAGCGATCGCTCACCTCGTAGCGCAGGCACTGGGGCAGCGAGTCGGTCGGCGTAAAGGAGCAGACGGCGCCGCCCAGGATAGCGGGGGCGACGTTATCGGGATGGCCCTCGACCTCGGTGGCGATGCGGACGAGCTCGGCGCGGTCGACGGTGTGGCCTGTCAGCGCGGCGGCCGCCATGATGCCGGCGACGACGCAGGTGGAGCTGGAACCCAGGCCGCGGGCGACGGGCACGTCGGTCTGAATGTCGATAGCAACGGGGAAAGCCGGCTCGCCCCACGCGGCCAGTGCATCGACAAAGCTAACGTAGACCAGGTTGTTCTCGTTTTGGAACTCTTCGGGGCATCCGGTGATGGTTAGTTTGTCGGCGCGCTCGAAGGTGAAGTGCGAGTAGAGGCTGACGGCCATGCCGAGGGTGTCGTAGCCAATGCCCAAGTTGGCGCTCGTCGCTGGGACGGTGATTTTGATCATGTGAGTCCTCCTGGCGTGCCTGGCTGTTTAGTTCGCTGCTCGGGCAGTCCTGGCTCGCTCGGAAAGCACATTAAGTGCTTTCCGGCTCGTGCGGAACTCGCGACGAACTAAACGGCCAGACCCGCTCGCATGCTCGTCATCATCCCGAAAGCTTAATAAAAAGAAGGTGCGCCGGCTTTCGCCGGCGCTTAATAAGGGGTTTAGTTGGTGCTCATTCGTTTTGCTGCAGACTCGACGTAGCTTGCCATCTCATCGACGTCGCAGACGTCTTCGAAGCGGACGGGCTTGGACTCGAGTTCGGCGAGCTGGGTCGGGGCGACCGTGTTGGTGGCCTGCTCGAGCACACGCATAGCCTCAAAATCATCCTCGGGAACGTCGAGGCCCAAGGCGTCGCAGCAGGCTCGCGGGAACTTGTAGGGGCTGGCGGTCGAAAGCAACACGCGGGCCTTGGCGCCCTCGGCGGGAGCGACCTGCTCAAAGACGTGATAGCCGCAAGCGGTGTGCGGGTCGATCACGTAGCCGTTCGCGTCCCAGCAGCTCTTGATGGCAGTGAGGACCTCGTCCTCGCTGGCCCAACCGCAACCAAAGACGCTCTGAATCTTTGCCAGCAGGTCGGCGGGAACTTCGTAGCGACCAGTCTGTGCCAGCTGCTCCATAAGGCCGGCAACGAGCTCGCAGTCGCCGTCGGACAAGAAGTAGAGCATGCGCTCCAGGTTGGAGCTAATAAGGATGTCCATCGACGGCGAGATGGTCGTGAAGAACGGGCGGTTACGGTCGTAAACGCCGGTGGTCAGGAAGTCGGCAAGCACGTTGTTCTTGTCGCTCGCCACGACGAGCTTGGCGACGGGCAGACCCATGCACTTGGCGTAGTAGCCGGCCAAGATATCGCCAAAGTTGCCGGTGGGCACACAGAACTCTACGGCGTCGCCAGCCTCGATAGCGCCGGCGCGCAGCAGTTGCGCATAGGCGGCAAAGTAGTAGACAACCTGCGGCACCAGGCGGCCGACGTTGATGGAGTTGGCACTCGAAAGCACAGTGCCGGCGGCTTCCAGGCGCTCGGCAAGCTCCTTATCGGCAAAGATGCGCTTGACGGCACTCTGGGCATCGTCGAAGTTGCCGCGGATGCCGCAGACGGCGACGTTATCGCCCTCCTGCGTGGACATCTGCAGATTCTGCACGCGGCTGACCTTGCCCTCGGGATAAAAGACGGTGATGCCCGTGCCCGGAGCGTCGGCAAAACCGGCGAGCGCGGCCTTGCCGGTGTCGCCCGACGTGGCGGTGACGATCATGATGCGCTCGGCGCCGCCGTCCTTGGCAGAGGTGCGGGCCATAAGGCGGGGGAGCATCTGCAAGGCGACGTCCTTAAAGGCGCTCGTGGGGCCGCCAAAGAGCTCCATCACATAGGTCTGAGGGGCGTCGGCGCCCGGTGCGGCGTCGAGTTTGACGAGCGGCGTGACCTCTTCGCTCGCGAACGTGCCGCGGTATGCCTCATTCACACAGGCCGAAATTTCTTCGGTCGTGTAATCATTCAGTAACATTCCCAACACATCTTGAGCGATTTCAAAGTACGATTTATCTGCAAGCGAGCTGATATCGACCTGCTGGGTGCCGAGCTCGTCCGAGACAAACAAACCCCCGTCGGGAGCGATGCCGGTACGGATTGCCACCTTACTTGAGCACGATAAAGTGCGTCCTCGTGTACTATGATAAGTTCCCATATAACACTGCTCCTCGGATGCCTTGGTCCCAATCGGTGAAACCATGGTATCAGAGCGCGCAAAATAGGTTCGCAGAGGCTTTTTAGAAAGGTAACCTCCAGCCCATGATTAAGATTGCCAAGTTTGGCGGCTCGTCGGTCGCCGACGCCGAACACTTTAAGAAGATCAAGGCCATCGTCGATGCCGATCCGGCCCGCCGTTTTGTGGTGGTTTCTGCCTGCGGTCGCCGTTTTAAGGGCGACACCAAGGTGACCGATCTGCTCTACTTGGTCAACGCGCACGTCAAGTACCACGTGTCGTGCGAGGAGCTGCTCGAGGACATCGGCCAGCGCTATTTTGATATCGCTGACGAGCTGGGGCTCACCTATCCCATCCGCGAAGAGTTTGCGGCCTTTGCCGAGCGTGCTCGCTCCGGTGGCTACTCTACTGAGGAGCTCGTAAGCCGCGGCGAGTACTTTACCGCTCGCCTGATGGCCGAGTACCTGGGCCTGCCGTTCCTGGATGCCGCGACGGTCGTGGCGTTCCATCATGACGGTACGCTCAGCATGAACCGCACCGCCGAGCTGGTGCAGGAGTACGGCCAGCAGGGCGGCTTTGTTATGCCCGGTTTCTACGGCGCGACGCGTGAGGGGCAGATCAAGCTGCTCGACCGTGGCGGCGGCGATATTTCCGGCTCGATTCTGGCCAAGTGCCTTGGTGCCGACCTGTACGAGAACTGGACCGACGTTTCGGGCTTCTATTCTGCCGATCCGCGTATTGTTCCCGAGGCTCAGCCCATTGCGCGCGTTACCTACGAGGAGCTGCGCGAGCTTTCGTACATGGGTGCAAGCGTCCTGCACGAGGAGGCCGTGTTCCCCGTGCGCGAGGCAGGCATTCCGCTGGTCATCAAGAACACCAATGCGCCGCAGGACCCCGGCACCATCATTAGCGAGACGGCTGACGAGGGTGAGGCGGAGCCTATCATTACCGGCGTGACCGGCAAGCGCGGCTTTGTCGCCATCAACGTTGCCCGCGACCGCACCAAGCCCCGTGTCGGCTTTATGCGCCGTGCACTTTCGGTGTTCGAACGCTATGACGTTTCCGTCGAGCATATGCCCACCGGCGTCGACCGCTTTGGCGCCGTGGTGCAGGAGCAGGATGTGCACGACTCGCTGTACTCGCTCGTGGGCGACATTCAGCAGGAGGTCGAGCCGCTCGAGATCGAGGTTGTCGAGGGTTTGGCGCTCATCGCGACCGTCGGCCGTAACCTTCGCGGCCGCGCAGGTATCTCGGGCCATCTGTTTGGCATGCTTGGTCAGGCCGGCGTGAGCGTACGTATGATTTCGCAGAGCTGCGACGAGATCAACATCATTATCGGCGTAGAGGAGAAGGACTTCGACCTGGCGATTCGGACCATTTACCGCGCCTTCTCCGACGAGAACGGCATTGTGAAGGTCTCCGACCTGGAGGCTCCCGTGCCGGTCGATCCCGCTCCGGCCGCGCTCCACAAGTAGCTGCTATCCCAGTAGATTTTTGGGACTTGCTTCAAAAACTACGGCGGGGCGTTTCGTTTCGGTTTCGTTTCGACGGGGCGGGTTTCGTGCCCGCCCTGTTCTTGTATACACTGGCAACAATAATCGGCCTGCTCGGCGTGCGGGCAAAAGCCACAGCCTTTAAAGGGGGAAGCATGAAACAGTACACGGTTGCTATTTTGGGCGCGACGGGAGCCGTGGGCACCCAGATGCTTGAGTGCCTCAACGAGCAGGAGTTTCCGGTCGGCAAGCTCAAGCTGCTAGCGAGCGCGCGCTCTGCGGGCAAGACCGTCGAGTTCCGCGGCGAGCAGGTTGTGATTGAGGAGGCTTGCCCCGAGGCCTTTGAGGGCTGCGACATCGTGCTCGGCGCCGCCGGCGACGATATTGCGAAGGAGCTACTGCCCGAGGCCGTCAAGCGCGGCGCCGTCGTGGTCGACAACAGCCACGCCTTCCGCATGGATCCCGAGGTGCCGCTGGTCGTGCCCGAGATCAATGCCGACGACATCAAGTGGCATCACGGCCTTATCGCCAATCCCAACTGCGCGACCATCATCGGCCTGGTTCCCACGTGGCCGCTGCACCAGCTTGCTGGCGTGAAGCGTATGATCGTGTCCACGTATCAGGCAGCTTCGGGCGCTGGCGCTCCCGGTATGGCCGAGCTCGAGGCTCAGCTTGCCGCCCTGGGCCGTGGCGAGGAGATTCCCGAGCCGCGCGCGTTTGCCGCCCAGCTGGCGAGCAACCTGATTCCGCAGATCGGCGGTGTCAAGGAGGAGGGCTTTACCTCCGAGGAGATGAAGTTGCAGAACGAGGGCCGCAAGATCATGCACCTGCCCGAGCTGCGCGTGAACTGCACCTGCGTGCGCGTGCCCGTGCTGCGCTCGCACTCCGAGAGCGTTACGCTCGAGTTTGAGCGCGACATCACGGTGGAAGAGGCCCGTGCTGCGCTGGCTGCCGCTCCGGGAGTGAAACTGGTTGACGACATGAGCGCCGAGGATGCACACGACCGCTTCCCCATGCCGATGGACACCTCCGACCAGGATTTGATTTGGGTCGGCCGTGTGCGTCGCGACATCTCGAACCCCGAGGCCGCGCGCGGCATCACCTTCTGGTGCTGCGGCGACCAAATCCGTAAGGGCGCGGCAACCAACGCCGTCCAGATCGCTAAGCTGCTCTGCGAGTAGTGCGACCTGTCCGGCGGGGTCCGGGCTTAGTTTTCAGAACGTCCTCGACCATGTGTGGCGCCTTGTCCTGCTCCTTCGGAGCTGCGGACAAGGCGCCACACTGGTCTGCGGAGTGTTCTGAAAACTAAGCCCGGCCCCCGCCTGCGGCGACTCGGCTGCGAGCGGCCTGCGATGGAGCCGTTGCTGGTTGGGGCCGCTGGGCTGATGTGGGGGCACGTGGTTGTTGCGGGCCCTAGTCCCGGCGGCGGCCTCGGCGCTTTGCGCCTGCCGCCTTGGGGGGGCTGCGGAGCGCGGCCGGCAGCTGCGGCGCGTTGCGCCTGCTGCCTGCGGGGACTTTGGGGTCGTGCGGCAGCTGTGGCGCTGTCGCGCCTGCTGCCTTGGGTGACTTTGGGGTCGATTGGGGTTGTCTGCACAATTCGCGGTATTATGTTGCGGAGTTTTGAAAGGAGCCGCTGGTGGTCACGACGACATTTGCTTCGCCTTTGGGCGAAATCTTGCTTGCCGCTGATGGCCGCGGTCTGACGGGGCTTTGGTTTGAGGGGCAGGAGCACTTTGGTTCCACGCTTCTCCGGGAAGACTCCGAACATGTTGAAGGCGCCGACGCGGTTTCCGGTACCGGTGGCATGTTGCCGGTGAGTCCGGCAAATGGCGCGGCTTCTTCGGTGCTTGAGCGTTCTTGGGCTTGGCTGAATGCTTATTTTGCGGGGCAGGAGCCTCGGTTTACGCCGCCGTTGCATATGATCGGCACGGCGTTCCAGCGCGAGGTTTGGTTTGAGCTGCTTTCAATTCCGCGTGGCGAAGTCGCTACGTATGGCGAGATCGCTCAGCGTGTTGCGGCTCGACATCGTGTGCCGGGAAATGAGGCACCCGTCGTGTCTCCTCGTGCGGTGGGGGCTGCGGTTGCGCGTAATCCCATTTCGATTATCGTGCCGTGCCATCGCGTGGTCGCGGTCGACGGATCGCTCAACGGATATGCTGGCGGCCTTGATCGCAAGGAGTGGTTGCTTCGGCTTGAGGGCGCGTACGAGGAGTAACGCTCGAGCACTTTGCATAACTAGGGCGCCGTGAAAGGATGAGTCACTGTCCCTTCGTGCCCGGCATGCGTCAAAGCGCTCGACACGTGCGCCTTAAGTTTGGCTAAGCCACATCCTGCGTATTTAAAAACGCGCAGGTTGAGCAGCTAAGGCTGCGCTAAGGCGGTTGACGGTACGCTATCATCGGCAGTATCGAAACCTGTAGAGCCATGCGCCAAAGGAGCAACTATGAAGCTGATGCTTGCCGAGGACGAACCTGGTCTCTCCCGCGCCCTCACCGCGATTCTTCAACATAGCGACTACGAGGTCGACACCGCCCTCGACGGCTTGACGGCGCTCGAGAATCTACTCACCAACGATTACGACGCCGCAATCCTGGACATCATGATGCCCGGCATGGACGGCATCGAGGTGCTCAAGCGTACACGCGCCGCCGGAAAGCGACTGCCCATCATCATGCTCACGGCAAAAAGCGAGGTGTCCGATAAGGTCGAGGGCCTGGATGCCGGTGCCAACGATTACCTGACCAAGCCGTTTGCCGCCAAGGAACTGCTTGCGCGTATTCGTGCCATGACGCGTGCCGCGACGGCAATTGGCGCCACGACGCTCAGCGTGGGTAACGTGCGCCTCGACACGGCGGCTTGCACGCTTGTGGGACCTTTGGGCGAGGAGCACCTGGCCAATCGCGAGTTTCAGCTTATGGAACTCTTTATGCGCAACGCCGGCACGCGCATGCCCACTGAACGTCTGATGCTCGAGGTTTGGGGTGAGGACGCGCCCGAAGGCGCCAACGTGGTGTGGGTCTATATCTCGTACCTGCGCAAAAAGCTGACGGCGCTTGGTGCCAACGTTGCCATTCGCGCGTCGCGCAACCAGGGCTATTCGCTCGAGGTTGTCGAGGAAGGCGAATAAGCGTGAGCGCGAGCGCGTGGTGCAAGCGCATGACGGAGTGGTTTCACGCCGCCTCGAGTAGTAAGGGGCGGGCTAATTCTGTTGACGCATTGGGCCGCCGTCTGCGTCGCAAGTTTATCCTCGTTGCCATGGGCGCCGTGACCGTGGTGCTCACGCTCATCATCGCCGGCATCAACATCGTCAATTATTCGCATGTCTGCAAAATGGCTGATGCGCGTCTGGACTATATCCTGGCAGGCAAGGGCAGCATCGATTGGGAAGACGAGTCCAGGACCGATTCCGGCAATGGCGGGGATACGAGCACCGGCATGGTTGCGGATGGCGATCGAGTGGGCGCTCGCGTGGGACATTTTGAAGGCATGACGGCGGAGTCTCCCTTCGACACGCGCTACTTTACGGTGACGCTTGTCGAAGGGCAGGTGGTCGATGTCAATACCGCCCGCATTGCCGCGGTGGGCGCCAAGCGTGCCGCCAGTATTGCCGCAAGGCTGCATGCCAAGGGCTGGACCTCGGGCTTCTCTGGCAATTATCGTTATACGACCGACGTCCAGGACGACGAGATCACCTATGTGTTCGTGGACTGTTCGCGCGAGCTTGCAAGTTTCCATTCGTTTTTGAACGCGAGTGTGGCAATCAGCTGTATTGGCTGGCTGGCGGTGCTGGCAATTGTAACGGTCGCGTCGGGTGCCGTGATTCGACCGATGGTCGAGAGCTACAGCAAGCAAAAGCGATTTATTACCGATGCAAGCCACGAGATCAAGACGCCGCTCGCTGTGATCGATGCCGCCAACGAGGTACAGGAGATTGAGAGCGGCGAGAGTGAGTGGACGCAGAGCATTCACGAGCAGGTGGCGCGACTGACGGCACTTACGGAGCGTCTGGTATTTTTGGCGCGCATGGACGAGGGCTCGGCGGGCTTTACCATGGCGTCGATCGATCTCTCGGAGGCAGTTGACAAGGCAGCCGCGCCGTTTGAATCGGTGGCGGTCTCGCGCGGCAAGCGCCTGTCGATGTCGGTCGCGACCGGCGTGCGCGCTCATGCCGATGCTGCGGCGGTGACGCAGGTGGTTGAGTTGCTGCTGGACAATGCCACGCGCTATGCGAGCGAGGGCAGCGTGATCGAGTTGAGTCTGCGCGCCGTTTCGCGCGGTGCGGGCAAAGGCTCGGCAGAGCTTGTCGTATCGAACGCTGTAGACGAGCTGCCCGAAGGCGACCTGGACCGATTGTTCGACCGCTTCTATCGTGCGGACGTGTCGCGCAGCTCCAAGACGGGCGGCTCGGGCGTGGGCCTATCCGTGGTGCGTGCCATCGCCGAAGCCCATGGCGGGAGCGCTTCTGTCTGCGGCCACGGTAACCAGATCACCTTCACCGTCCGCCTCTAAGACCTGCCAAAAAGGGACAGGTTTATTTTGGCAGGTTTTATCTGTGCAGACGGCAGCGGAGGCTGGCGGTGATCGGCGCCATGAACGCCACCGACCCAAATAAACGCACCTCTAACTGCTAAAATATGGACATCGTTGTTCGGCTCCCGAAGGAAAGGAGACGGTCATGCAGTACGAGATCGGCGGAGGGGCTTTCCCGGTTGTTACGTGCAACCTTAGCGACGGCGAATCCATGATCACCGAAAGCGGTGCCATGGTCTGGATGACCCCCAACATGGAGATGTCCACCTCGGGCGGTGGCATAGGCAAGATGTTCTCTAAGGCTTTTTCGGGTGAGGCGTTGTTCCAAAACATTTGGACCGCGCACGGCGATGGCATGATTGCGTTTGGCTCTTGCTTCCCCGGCCGCATTATACCGATCGAGATTGGCCCTGGTAAGAGCTGGATTTTGCAGAAGCGTTCGTTCCTTGCCGCGGAAAGTGGTGTTGAGCTGAGCATCCACTTTAACAAGAAGGCAAAGACCGGCGTCTTTGGCGGCGAGGGTTTTATCATGCAAAAGCTCACGGGCTCGGGTATTGCCTTTGCCGAGATCGACGGCGACCTAGTTGAGTACGAGCTTGCTGCTGGCCAGCAAATGATTGTAGATACCGGCAACGTGGCCGGCTTTGAGGAGACGGTGAGCATCGACGCGCAGATGGTCAAGGGCGTCAAAAACATCATGTTTGGCGGTGAAGGCGTGTTCAACACTGTGCTCACCGGTCCGGGGCGCATCTGGCTGCAGACAATGCCCATTTCCAATCTTGCGGCAGCAGTGGCTTCGATGACCAACAACAATAACTAATCGTGTATAGGATGACGCGCGCGGCGGGCCCGGCCTGTCGTGCGCGTTTTTTGGTGGCAAACGCCCTGTTTATCGGGTGCGGCTGTGCTCCTGCAGGGCGTAGATCGATTTGTCCATGTTGAACAGATAAGCCACAACGCAGACGATGAAGAACATCGGCAGATTACCGAAACCGAAGACCTCGCAGCCAATGAGGATCGGCGCGAGTAGCGTGTTGGTGGCGCTGCCAAAGACGGCGGCGTATCCCAGCGCGGCGCAGGGCTCGACCGGCATGCCGAGAATTCCGGCGAGCACGACACCCAGGCTGGTTCCGATGGAGAACAACGGCGTCACCTCACCACCTTGATATCCTGCGGCAAGCGTGGCGATGGTGAGTGTGAATTTGAGCGCCCAGTCCCAAGGCATGATGGTGACCTTGCCGTCACCGTTGAGCGCCGCCGATATCAGGTTGGTGCCAAGGCCGCAGTATCGCCCCTGCCACAGAACGAACAGAATCGCCGACAGCGCAAGGCCCATAACGGCAACGCGTATGTAAGGGCTGGGGAGCAGCCGCGCTGCAAGAGTCTTGGCATGGGCAAGGCACCAGGCAAAAGCGCCACCTACCATACCAAACGCGATACCCAACAACGCCAGCCGTCCAAGACCGGGGAGGTCGAGCGCATACGAGGCGGTAATGGCGACCTCAAACTTCTCGAGCCCCAGGGCGCCGGAGGTCATGCTTGCGGCAAGCGAAGCCGTAAGCGCGGGAAACAACGCGCGGTATTCCATGCGTCCGGCGACCAGCACCTCGACCGCAAAGACCGTGGCGGCGAGGGGCGTTCGGAAGAGTCCGGCAAAGCCGGCGGCCATGCCGATAAGCAAAAACGTGTTGCCGGGTTCTCGGAAAGGTAGACGTCGGCCGATCCAATGCGAGACGGTTGCGCCGATCTGCACGGCTACGCCTTCGCGTCCCGCGCTGCCGCCAAAGAGATGCGTGGCCCACGTGCTCAGCATAATGAGTGGCACCAGACGCGGGGAGATGGCGTCCTCGCGTCCGTGACCTACGTCGAATACTAAGCTCATGCCCCGATCGGTGCCTTTGCCCCAGGTGCGGTAGGCAAATACGATGGCCAAGCCCATGAGGGCGAGGAAGGGAAGGAGCAGTACGATGTGCTCGTCACGGAAGGCGCCAATTGCCAGGAGCACACGACCAAAAAGGGCACAGATGGCGCCAACGATAACGCCGATAGGGATTCCGACGGCACCCATAAGCACGAGGCAACTATAGGTGTTGACCAGGCGTTTAATTCTGCTCGATGCGCTGCTTTCCGACACTTCTCCTCCAAAACAAAAAAGACTCCTGCCGCGGCGTGATGCCCAAGGGATATCACGCAACAGCAGAAGTCATCAGCAACAAGGCGGTTTAGGGCGACGCGACAGTTTTACTGACGCACCCAACGGAGACAATCATTCCGCAGCGGCATCATAGCGGCGGGCGCGGTTTGGGTCAAATGGTTGCCTTGGGACAGTCTTGGCGCCCGCCCGCGCCCTCGTTTCCCCATATAAAACCTGCCAAAATAAACCTGTCCCTTTTTGGTAGGTGGGAAATGGGTAATACTAAAGAGTTATCCGACCAGATGGGAATTAATCGATGGCCTATATCGAATTCAAAGACGTCATCAAGGCATACGGCGAGGGCGACGCCCGCATCCACGCGCTCGACGGCGCGAGCTTTACGGTCGAGCGCGGCGAGCTCGCCATCATTCTGGGTGCTTCGGGCGCCGGCAAGACCACGGCCCTCAACATTCTGGGCGGCATGGACACGGCAACTTCTGGCACCGTGACGGTGGACGGGCGTGACGTGAGCTCTGCCAACGAGGCTCAGCTTGTGGAATACCGTCGCGCTGACGTCGGCTTTGTCTTTCAGTTCTACAATCTGGTCCCTAACCTGACGGCGCTTGAGAACGTCGAACTCGCGGCGCAGATCTGCCCCGATTCGCTCGATGCCGAGCAAACGCTTCGCCAGGTTGGCCTGGGCGACCGCCTCGCTAACTTTCCGGCGCAGCTTTCGGGCGGCGAGCAGCAGCGCGTATCCATCGCCCGCGCGCTGGCTAAGAACCCCAAGCTGCTTTTGTGCGACGAGCCTACGGGTGCACTCGACTACAAAACTGGCAAGCAGATCTTGCAGCTGCTACAGGACACTTGCCGCAAGCAAGGCATTACGGTCATCATCATCACCCACAACTCTGCGCTGGCGCCCATGGCCGATCGCCTGATCCGCTTTAAGAGCGGCCGCGTGGAGAGCGAGACGGTCCAGCAAAATCCTGTGCCTATCGAGACGATCGAGTGGTAGCGCCCATGAATCAGGACCGCCAAAACAGTCAACGCCGCGACGCGCAGAACACGGAGCGCGAGCAGGATTTTACGACCTACCGTACCGCCCAAAGCTCAAACGATATGGTGCCGACGGTTTTTCGCCGTGGCATCTACCGCACGATTCGCGGCAGCCTCAAACGCTTCTTGTCTATCGTTGTGATCACCGCGCTTGGCGTGAGCGTGATGTGCGGCCTTAAGGCGGGCTGCGAGGACCTGTGTGATTCGGTCGACGCCTATTTTGACCAGCAGAATGTCTATGACATCAACGTGCAGTCGACCTATGGTCTGACCGATGACGATCTTGCTGCGATCCAAGAGGTCGATGGCGTCGAGACGGCCGAGGGCATCTATACCGAGACCGCCTATACCGCCGTGGGTACGACGCGCGAGCGTGTCGTCGTACAGAGCCTCTCCAAAGAGAATATTGACCAACCGGTGCTAGTACGCGGCGAGCTGCCCGAGACTTCGGGCGAAGTGGCAGTGACCTCACGTTTTTTGAAGGCTTCTGGCAAGAAAATCGGCGATACGGTGAGCTTTGCCGCCAACGATGCGAGCTCGTCGAACCAAAGCGCCAAGGACCAGTTTGCCGATGGAGACTATACCATCACGGCCGAGGTTCTCGATCCTACCGACGTGAGCTCCGACTCGACCGTCAACGCCTTTCGTGCTGCTTCGACTGCGGACTACAAGTTCTACGTGAGCGAGGATGCCGCGACGTCGTCGTCCTACTCCGCGGTCCACGTGATCGTCGAGGGAGCCAAGAGCCTCAACTCCTATTCGGATGCCTACACGGCAAAGATCAATGAGGTCAAGGGCAATATCGAGAAGATCCGCGAGGAGCGTGAGAAGGCGCGCGCTCAGGAGCTGACGGTCGACACGCCGGCGAGTTTGGACGCGGCTGAGCGTCAGGCGAATATGGTCTTTGGGATCGAGCAGGACAACATCAACCGCATGGCCGAGGGCAGCGACGAGCGTGCACAGGCTCAAGTCGACCTGGACCAGCGTCGTGCCGCCGCCGACCAGCAGTTTGCCGATGCCCGCGCCGAGCTCTCTGATCTGGGCGAATGCACCTGGTACATCCAGGACCGCGGCAATATCGCAAGCTACTCGAGCGTGGAGAGCGATAGTTCCTCGATCGAGGCCATCGCCACGGTTTTCCCATTCATCTTCTTTATCGTCGCCGTGCTTATCAGCCTCACCACCGCCACCCGCATGGTCGAGGAGGAGCGCACGCTTATTGGCCTGTACAAGGCGCTCGGCTATTCACGCGGGCGCATCCTGTCCAAATACGTGGACTACTCGCTGTGGGCGTGTCTGATTGGTGGCGTGCTCGGCAACATCATCGGCTTTGTGGACCTGCCGCTGTTCTTGTTTACGGTGTTCGACGACATGTACTCGCTGCCCCAGATGCTACTTTCGTACGATATCGTGTCCTCGATTGTCTCGGTGGCGCTGTTTGCCGTGGGCGTAGTGGGCGCTACGATTATCGCCTGCCGCCACGAGATGGCCGAGACGCCGGCTTCGCTCATGCGTCCCAAGGCGCCGCGCGCCGGCTCACGCATCTTGCTCGAGCGCATCGGCTTTATCTGGCGCCGCATGGGCTTTTTGAACAAGGTTGCCGCGCGTAACCTGTTCCGCTACAAAAAGCGTGCCTTTATGACCATCTTTGGCATTGCGGGATGCACGGCGCTCGTAATCTGCGGTATGGGCATTCGTGATACGTCGGTGGCGCTTTCGCCCAAACAGTACGGGCATATCACGCGCTATGACTTGCTGGCGGTCGCCAATCCCGACGATTTTTCGCAGACGTGCGCGGCATTGGATGAGCGCAGCACGGCCAATGATTCCAACGTGACGGTGACCTCGACCCTGCCGATTATGACCGACAACGTCACCTTTACGTTTGGCGGCAAGAGCGAGACCGTGCAGCTCATCGTGATTCCCGACGACCGCGCGGGTGACTTGGGCGATTACGTGCGTCTGGAGGATGAGTCCAAAGAACCGCTATCTTTGCGTGACGGAGACGTGTATCTGAGCAAAAGTTCACAGCTGGTGCTGGGGATTCAGCCGGGCGATACGGCTCACGTCCAGGATTCGTCGCTCAACGTCGCCAAGGTCAAGGTCAGCGACATTTCGCTCAACTATCTGGGCAACACGCTCTATATGACGCAGAGCACCTATGAGCGCGCGTTCGGTCGAAGCGCGCGCCCTAACGGCGTCTTTGTGTTGCTTAAGGGTTCGTCGGCCGACCAGATTGCGTTTAGCAAGAATCTTAAGAGTGACGGTTGGCTTACGATTTCGAGTACGGCCGAGCACTGGGAAAACTATGAGGCGAACTTTACGATTATCAATTCGGTCGTGGTACTTGTGACCTTTATGGCGGCGTGCCTGTCGTTCGTGGTGGTGTTTACGCTGTCCAACACCAACATTTCGGAGCGCGAGCGCGAACTGGCGACTATCAAGGTGCTCGGTTTCCGCCGCGGCGAGGTACACCATTACGTCAACAAGGAGACGTTGATTCTTACGGCAATCGGCGCCGCGCTGGGCGTGCCGCTGGGCGGCCTGCTCGCCGAGAGCTTTACGTACATTCTGCAGATGCCGTCGCTGTACTTTGACGTCGAGGTTGAGCCGCTGAGCTACGTGCTCGCCGTGGTACTTTCCTTCGGCTTTACGATTGTCGTCAACCTCGCTACCAATCGCACCCTCAATAAGATCGACATGGTCGGTGCCCTCAAGAGCGCCGAGTAACCTGCCAAAAAGGGACAGGTTTATTTTTGGCAGGTTTTATCTGGGCAAACGCCGGACAACCATTAGATGGCCCGGCGTTTGCCCCGTTTTGCTGGGGATGTCTGTCGTTCAGCATCTCAACGTACTGGCCGATGAGCTTTTCCATTTGCCTTTCATTCTATTTGGTTTTCGCTCGCAGGCGTGGATGAGAGGCTCTCTTTAGCCTTCGAGATTGGGCTTGTATGGGTCGTATGCCACAAAATGGGCCTATCTACTACGTTTGCTACCACACCCTCGACCATGACAAAGATTATGAAATTAAAACCGCAGGTAGAGGGCTTGCCAATTTTCGGAAAAGGCGGATATGGTCGGTCCTCTCGAGTTAAACGTGGTAAATAGGCCCTTTTCTTGGCGCGCGGTCAGCTCAATGCTAATCTCCGTGCCGGAACTGACCCAGTTGTTTGTAAGTTGCGGTGATATACGGACTGTTTGGCGCTTTGGAGCTTCAAAACAGTCCCTAGCTCACCGCAACTTAGGAGAAGGGCGGGGGTGGTTGGGTGCTAGTGGGTCGGAGCGTGTTGGGCCTGTTTGCGGTGCTTCCATTGTTTGCGGCACCAGCGCATGAGCGCCTTTATGACGGGAATCGTGATGAGGATGATCCATGCAGGATGGGGCTGTCCCAAACAGAGCCACATGTAGAGGAACCAAGCGATGGCGGCTGCCGGGTAGATGGCCTCGATCAGCTTAGACAGGTGGCGCCGATCGATGAAGTCACCAATCGCGTAGTAGACGGGAACCAGAAAGACGAGGAAAAGCCCCATGCCCCATGTGCCGTAGACAATGCCGAGCACCAGATAGGCGAGAGTGACAAGTGCGGGGAAGGGGAATTTGTTCCATGCACGTCCGACCTTGGTGTGGAAATGCTTGCCATGATGGTCGAGCTTGTCGTGTGCTTCCTTCCAGCTGGAAAACGTCTCGCCGTCGATGGTGACGGTGCCGTCGTCATTGGTGCGTACGCTATGTCCATCGTCCTCAAGCGTATCGATATGCACGCCGTCCGGCCCCACATGCACCTCTTCGCCCTTGCGCTCGTTGGTCACATGGATGCCGCTCCAGCCAACATGGACTTCCTCGCCTTTATTGGGATCAATGACGTGGATACCGCGCGCGAGGGAAATATCGACAAGTGGTTTGTCGCCGCAATCGGCGTGCTCGGCAGAATCTTCAGCCTCGTCAGCCACATCCGCCGTCTCGGTGTCGGCGCTACCGTCCTTCAGGTCGTCGGCATCGTTGGCCGCCTCCCCATATAACAGCTCGTCCAACGACACGTCATACAGCGCGGCGAGCGCAATGAGGTTATCGGTATCGGGTGAGGACTCGCTGCGCTCCCATTTACTAACAGCCTGGCGGCTTACGCCCAGCTGGGCAGCAAGCGCCTCCTGAGAAAGGCCGGCAGCTTTACGGCGATCGACGAGGCGTTGTGCCATCGCAAGATTCATGGTGGTTCCTTTCGTTTGATGGTCGAATCGAATGAGCCGAGTATGCCGAGAACAACCGGTAGCGACCACCATTTCTAGTTAGAATCTGCCCCAACCCTACCGCAACTACCGGTAGCAACCCCTAACGACCAGCCATTTCAGGACAAATGTCAGTGCTATTCTCAGCTAAGAGCCTGCAACATCCCAAAATCTCAGCCCACGCACTTGCAGCAAGAAGACGAATAGCCTCGGCCTCCCTAGTTACCGCAGGAGGCCCCAGGGCTTTCCTCCCAAATCTTTCCGCAGGACGGAAGGACCCCGCCGCGCGAAGCGCGCAGCGGGGTCCTGACATGTCCGAGGACGATTTGGGAGGAAAGCCCTGGGGCCTCCGATGAGAGCAGTTCCAGCCGAGGCTATTCGTCGCCGAAGCTGATGCCCAACGCCTTGGCCTCGCGCACCAGGTCGCTCTGGGGGTCGACAAACTTGAGCTTGCCGGCGACCTTCTCGAGCGGCATGTGGCACATCTTGCCGTCACGCAGGGCAATCATGTAGCCAAACTCGCCGCGCAGGCAGCCAAGCGCGGCCTCGACGCCGCACTGGGTCGCAAAGATGCGATCCTGGGCATCGGGCTGGCCGCCGCGCTGCGTGTGGCCGGGGATGGCGACGCGGGTCTCGCGACCGGTCTTGGCCTCAATCTCCTTGGCGATGTCGTAGACGATCGACGGGCTCGTGCGCTCGGCAAGCTTCTTCTTGTATTCCTTCTTGGACAGCGCCGCGTCCTCCTTGGAGATAGCGCCCTCGGCGACGGCCACGATGGTAAAGCGGCTGCCGGTCTCCATACGATGCTCGATGGTCTTGATGACGTTGTCCATGTCGTAGGGGATCTCGGGAATCAAGATGACATCCGCGCCGCCCGCGACGCCGGCGTACAGCGGGATCCAGCCAACCTTGTGGCCCATGATCTCGATAACGAACACGCGGCCGTGACTCGAGGCGGTGGTGTGAATGTCGTCGATGCACTTGGTGGCGACGTCGATGGCGCTCGTAAAGCCAAACGTCAGCTCGGTGCCCCAGGTGTCGTTATCGATGGTCTTGGGCAGGGCGATAACGTTGAGGTCCTCTTCGCGCAGGCGGTTGGCGATCTTGGTGGAGCCGTTACCGCCCAGCATAAACAGGCAGTCGAGCTGCAGCTTATGATAGGTGTGGACCATCGCCGGCACCTTCTCGACACCATCGGTCTCGGGGGTATCCAGACGCTTGAACGGTGTGCGACTCGTGCCCAGGATGGTGCCGCCGCGGGTGAGGATACCGCTAAAATCGGCGGGCGTCATGACGCGGAACCTGCTGTAGATAAGGCCCTGATAGCCGTCCTCAAAGCCATAAATCTCGATAGGCTCTTCGCTATTGGTCATAAGCGTTTTGACAATGCCGCGCATGGTGGCGTTGAGCGCCTGGCAGTCGCCGCCACTAGTAAGAAGACCGATCCTAAGCATGGTGAATCCTTCCGGGCAAGTTATAACATGCGCATAAGTTTACCCCCGCACACTGTTGATACGGGGGTAAAACGTGTTAGCTCAAGCGTATAGAAATGTAAACAACGCCAGGCGAGCGTAAAGTCGACGGGCCTGGCTCCTTACAGTGCGAATGCGTCGATGTCGCCCCAGTGGCGGCGCAGCGTGATGGCGGCAGCAGGCTCGGTGTTGTCAAAGACGACCGACCACTGCGTGTTGCTGGTGATGTCTTCCGGACTGGGCTCTTGCGCTGCAGCGCGTAGGGCCTTCCAAGCGACTGCCTCGTCTTGGGCGCCGGTATGGGCGTCGAGGACATCGGCGATTGCGGCGGCGCGCTCTTTACCATGGCCTAGCTCGCCATTCTTTTGGTTGGGCAGCACTTCGTCGCCATAGCAGGCGTAGAAGTTCGTAACCTGGGTTACAGGAGTCGCTTTGAAAGCGCGGTCCGGATCGTGCGGATCCCACTCTACTACGCGCGCGTCACCGGCGGCGTCGTTTATAAAGAAGTGGTAATCGCGTCCTGCCATGGCGTGCATGTCGTAGGCAGAAAGCAGGTCGACAGCTTCTTGCGTGGTGGCGGCACGGTCGAGCACCAGACGGATGGCGAGCGAGGTATTGATGACGGGGCGTTGCGTGTCCTGGTCGCAGGGCTTGGAATCCAGGGTGAGGACGGCAATGGATACGCCGCATTCGTTAACACCGTCGAGCTGGGCAAACGGGCCCATGAGTGCGGCGGCGCGTCCGGCGACGGAGTCAAGCGGAGTGTTATCGCCCAGGTTGTTAAGGGCGGCAAACCCGATGGAGGCATAGCCGTCGCGCGGGTGATTGCGCACCAGTAGCGCCGAGGTGTCGTCCTTAAAGTCGTAATTGCGACCGGTGCGCACGCGGCCTTCGGCATCTACGGCGACAAAAGCGCTGCAGGCAAACTGGGGCGCCTGGACATGTGCCGGCACACCGGGCAGCACCTGCGCCACCACGGCATCGATGTAGGCCTGGTCGTCGCGCACGCCAGCGGCGATGATGCGATCAAGATCGTAGTCGTAGGCAATGTCGATTGCGTACAGGTCATAGCCATCCGCGTAGCCGGTCAAGCGTTTGAGCGACGCGGCGGACTTGATTTGCTTGCGGTAAACGATGCCGGCGGCAGCGGCAAGGCCGACGGCGGTTCCTGCAACACCGCAGGTGATGGCAATGATACGTGGCTTCATGACGGCTCCTCTCGTCCTGTTAGCGCAATTGTCGCAAAAGGAGCGCGGGCATGATGGCTCAACTTGGTGAGCGGCGCGGAATTAAGCACGGAATGAAGAGTGCGGCGCTGGCGTGGCGGGGTATGCTGGAGGGGACCATCAACCCAGCGAAAGGGGAGAGCATGACGGATCAGGAAACGCCCGAGCGCGCGCATGTGACGGCCGACGATATCGAGGCCGCCAACGAGCTTATCGACTTTATCGAGGCATGCCCCAGCATGTTCCATACGGCGGCGACCATTATGGCCGAGCTCGACGAGGCGGGCTTTACCTACCTGCCCGAGAATGCGGCGTGGGACATCGAGCCGGGCGGGCGTTATTACACGCAGCGCAACACCTCGAGCGTCGTTGCCTTTAAGGTGGGCGAGGACCTGGCCGCGACGTGGGGCGAGGACGGCGTTGCCGGTGACTATCATTTTCAACTCACGGCGTCGCACAGCGATTCTCCGACGTTTAAGGTCAAGGCCGTGCCCGAGCTCGACGGCGCGGGCGAGACGCTGCGCCTGAACACCGAGGCCTACGGCGGCATGATCGACTACACCTGGTTCGACCGCCCGTTGGCGCTCGCGGGCCGCGTGTTGGTGCGCGAGGGCGACCGTATTGAGAGCCGCCTGCTCGCCACCGAGCGCGAGGTCGCTATCATTCCGAGCCTTGCTATTCATATGAACCGCGGCATTAACGAGGGCTTTGCTCCCAACCGAGCCGTTGACCTGTGCCCGCTCATTAGCGCCGGCGACCTTAAGCAGGGAGATTTTGACGCCCTGATCGCTGACGAACTGGACGTTGAGCCCGAGCAGATCCTGGGCCGCGATCTGTTCCTGGTCAATCGTCAGGATGCGCGCATTTGGGGCTGGGCCGACGAGTTTATCTCGACGCCCAAGCTCGACGACCTGGCCTGCGCCTATACCTCGCTACAGGCATTTTTGGGTGCCGAGAATGCGCATGACGTCTCGGTCTTCTGCTGCTTTGATAACGAGGAGGTTGGCTCCGAGACCAAGCAGGGCGCCATGTCGACGTTCTTGGCCGACGCGCTGCGCCGCATCAACGGATCGCTGGGCTTTGATGACGAGTCGTATCATCGCGCCCTTGCCGCATCGATGCTCGTGAGCTGCGACAACGCGCATGCCGTGCACCCCAACCACGCCGAGAAGTGCGATGCCCGCAACCAGGTGGTGCTTAACGGCGGCATCGTCATCAAGGAAGCCGCCAACCAGCACTACTGCACCGATGCCTTTAGCCGCGCGGTGTTCCAGGCCATCTGCGATGACGCCGACGTGCCCACGCAGGCCTTCGCCAACAAGAGCGATATGGCCGGCGGCTCCACGCTCGGCAATCTGTCCAATATGCAGGCGAGCATGCATGCCGTGGACGTGGGTCTGCCGCAGCTTGCCATGCACTCGAGCTACGAGACCGGCGGCGTGCGCGACGTGATGTACGCCATCCGCGCCCTCACCGCCTTCTACGAGCGCAACCTAACCATCAACGGCGCCGAAAGCGTGGAACTCTAAATGCGAGCCGAAGAAATGAAGGCCGAGCGTGGGGCTCAGCTTATTGATCGGGGTTTACAGCTGTTCGTCGCCGCTTGCCATGAGTCAGGGGTCGACGTGTCCAAGGCGCGACCAACGAGTGCTGAAGAACTCAAGCGTAACGCCTATTCGGACCGCTATGACGAGGAGACGGACTGGCTCTAATAAGCGAAGTGTCGAAAACGCTAGATGTATGTTTGATATCACTTTGGCGAGAGTGTCGCAGACAGAACTACCGGTATGGCGCAAGCCAACCTGACCCCATTGCGCCAAACCTACCAAAAAGGGACAGGTTTATTTTGGCAGGTTTTATCTGGGCAAATGCCACAACGCCAACGGCAAGACGGAACTGCTAAGGCTTGCAGATGAAGCCGACGCCAGCGAAACGCCGCAGGTAGAGCGCACGCCAGCGAGAGCCCGCCGTTTGAGCCAAGGTGCCGTGAAATGAAAAGGCATTGACCTTCTGGTCATGCCGCCGAAGTTGA
Organism: Collinsella sp. AF05-9; assembly: GCF_003465595.1. Classification (NCBI taxonomy): domain Bacteria; kingdom Bacillati; phylum Actinomycetota; class Coriobacteriia; order Coriobacteriales; family Coriobacteriaceae; genus Collinsella; species Collinsella sp. AF05-9. The sequence goes on along the minus strand of NZ_QSBB01000004.1, from coordinate 108,908 downwards.
AAGGCAGATTGCCGTCCAGACGGGCTCGCAGCGTCGGCTCATTACGCCGTTTGTAAAACGGCGTAATTCTTAGTGCTCGATCCAGCAGCGCAGGGTCTCGCCGGCCTGCAGGTGACGCAGATTCTCCGCGGCGATGTCGACCACGTTGTTGAGCGTGGCGGCCAAGTGGAACCAGCCGGAGATGTGCGGCGTGATGAGCATGTTGGGCGCATCCCACAACGGGCTTGTCTCAGGCAGCGGCTCGGGGTCGGTGACGTCGACCGCGGCGCCGGCGAGATGTCCCGACTCCAGGGCGGCAACCAGGTCGTCGGCAACCACAAGATCGCCGCGGCCGCCGTTGGCAAAGAAGGCGCCCGGCTTCATCGCGGCGAAGAACTCGGCGTTCGCCAGACCGCGGGTCTCGGGTGTGCTGGGCATAAAGGATGCGACGATGTCAGCCTCGGCCAGGCGCTCGGGCAGGGCGTCCATGCCGTCCATGTCCTCAAACACAATGGGGTAGACGAGTGGATGGCGCTTGATGCCGCGGACGTGTGCACCCATGCTGCGGCAGAGCGTGGCAAAGTGGCCGCCGATATCGCCAGCGCCCAGCACCAGCACGTTGGCGTTTTTGAGCGAGGTGACCGGCCCCAAATCCTTCCAGCGATGCTCGCGCTGCAAGTCGTGATAGCCGGGCAGGCGCTTCATCATCGAAAGGACCATGGCAAACATGTGCTCGCTCACGGCCTGGCCGTAGGCGCCCACCGAGCAAGACAGTTTGGCGTCGGCTGGCACGGTGCCGGCGGCCAAGTAATCGTCATAGCCCGCGGTCTGTAGTTGCAGCAGCTGGAGGTGCTCGCATGCGGTAAGTAGGGCAGGGTCTATGTTGCCCAAGATCACGTCAGCGTTGGCGACTTGTTCGCGCGTGATAGCGTCGGCGCTCGTGTAGATAAAGTCCTCGCCCGGAGCGCTCGACTCAAGAATTGCGCGATGGTGGTCGTTGACGGGCAGCAAAACCAAGATGTTCACAAGCAGTCCTTTCCGCTTGACCCGCCAAAAAGGGACAGGTTTATTTTGGCGGGTTTTATCAGGCAAAACGTTCAAACAAAAACGCCGGATGCTAGACGAGCGTGCCCGTCAGCATCCGGCGCATCCACGGCTACCAGCTCAGCAGCTCGTAGCCGTCCTCGGTCACCACGAGCTGTACCTCGCACTGGGCCGAATCGCTGCCGTCCTTGGTGCGCACGCACCAACCGTCGCCCTTGCTAATCTTGATGTCGGGCGCTCCGGCGTTGACCATGGGCTCGATGGTAAAGACCATGCCCGGAGCCATGATGGTGTCTACATCGGGCGCCTCGGTGGTAAAGCCCACAAACGGGTCCTCGTGGAACTCCTTACCGATGCCGTGTCCGCCGTACTCGCGCACCACGCTAAAGCCGGCGTCCTCGACCGTCTTTTGCACGGCCTCGGCCATCACGGATAGCGGCAGCCACGGCTTGACGGCCGCCAGACCCGCCTCCACGCTGGCGCGGGTGACGTCGACCAGGCGCTGGCGCTCGGCCGAGACTTCGCCGATGCAGAACATACGGCTCGAGTCGCTAAAGTAGCCGTCCAAGATCGTGGAGCAGTCCACGTTGATGATGTCGCCCTCGTGCAGCACGTCCGTATCGCAGGGGATACCGTGGCAGACCACGTCGTTGATCGAGGTGCACACGCTCTTGGGATAGCCCTCGTAGTTGAGGTCGGCCGGCGTGCCACCGTGCTCGACGGTGTAGTCGTAGATCATCTGGTCGATCTGGTTGGTGGTCATGCCCGCGGCGATGTGCTCGCCCACGTAGTCGAGCACGCCTACGTTGATGGCGGCCGAACGCTTGATGCCCTCGATATCGGCGGGCGTCTTGTAGAGTGTGCGGGGCAGAACCTCCCAGCCCTCTTCCCACAGGCGCTCGAGGCGCTCGTCGAAGGCGCTGTGGCATTTCTTATATTTTTTGCCGCTGCCGCACCAGCAAGCGTCGTTGCGGCCGGGCACGGGTCCATTGTCAAACATGGCTAACTTCCTTTCATTCGCAGCTAGTATAGCCCACCCCATCAGCCAAGTACCGGGTAGTCTGTGCGGTTCTGCTAGTAGCTCACCTGGCAGGGGATGCCGAGCGCGCGCACGCGTGCGGCGATTGTGTCGAGCACCACGGGCGCTGCTTTGGCAAGGCCGGCGACCGGTGTCTCGCGCGCCACCGTGTAGATGGTCGCCTCCTGCGGGCGAATGCGCTCGAGTGCCGCGAGCCAGGGGCCGACGTACGCTTCACCAGTGTTATCGAGGGACTTGCCCTGGTACTCGCCGTTCAAAAAGATCGTCTGGATAATAACGTGGCCGTTAAAGCTCGCGAACGTCTCGATCTGGTGCTCGACGTCGTAGGGGCCAACGGGCTGGTCGAGCAGCTGGATAAAAGCCGGGTCGACCGTATCGAGCTTGAGGATGTTGTCGTCGACCATCATGAGCGCATCGTGCACAGCGGGCTGGTCAGCGCGCGTGCCATTGGAGAGCACGGCGATCTTGGTGTTCGGGGCCAGCTGGTCGCGCAGCGCGACGGCACCGGCGATGGCCTGCGGAAACTCCGGCGCGGCGGTGGGCTCGCCGTTGCCGGCAAACGTGATCACATCGGGGAGCTCGCCCTCGGCTGCCATCTCGCGCAGCTTGGCCTCGAGTGCGTCGAGCACCACGGCGGCCGTGTTATACGGCTCATGGCAGGGACGCTCGGCGTTAAGGCCGTTCTCGCAGTAGATGCAGTCGAACGTGCAGATCTTGCCCGACGCCGGCATCATGTTGACACCGAGCGAAAGGCCCAGGCGGCGACTGCGCACCGGTCCAAAGATGGGGCTGGCATTTAAAAACGTAGACATAGGCATATGCTCCTTGGGACAGTTGTGCCTAAGCATAGCATCGGTGCCAAAGCCTGATTCGGGCTTGTGCTTTTCAGGTTTCGTTTTTTCACGCTGTCCTCAATGTCCACGCCATGAGAGGTTTCCGGTTGGGTACAGTTAATGCGTTAACAAGGTGCAAGACGATGGGGCACAACATGGATTTTACGGTCGAGAATGCGGGCACCACGATTGCCTGTCGCGAGTTTGCCGAGCCGGGCGTGCCGTCGGATGCGCCTGCCTTGGTGTGCGTGCACGGCGCTTGCGTCGACGGCACATTTTTTGACGGGATCGCCCGCGAGCTCGCCTGCGGCTATCGCGTAATTGCCTACGACCGCCGCGGTTGCGGCGAGAGCGGCGACGTTGCGGACGGGCGCTACGACCTTGCCGTCCAGGCCGCCGACCTGCAGGCCGTTATCGAGCATGTCGGCGCTCCGGCAAACGTGCTCGCGCACAGTGCCGGTACGCTGGTGACCCTGGAGCTTCTCCGTACAAACCCGGCCATTGTCTCGCGCGCGATGCTGCACGAACCCGCCGTGACAAACGAGGGCGCTGGCCTGGGCACGGCCCCGGTTTTGCTCGAGATGATTGCTGCGGGAAAGGTCTCGAGGGCATTAAGAGCCTTCCTGAGTGCCATCGGTGATTCGGATCCTCAAGCTCCCAAGACAACCGAGGCGGAAGCCAAGCATGCCCTGCGCAACGGCCGCAGCTTTATGGCAAACGAATACGGGATCATTATGACCTGCGTTCCCGATTGGGATCGCGTCCGCGCATCGAAAACGGTGGCCGCCGTGTTTTTGGGCGAGCTCTCGATTGGCACGCCCCGCGAAGCGGGCACGAGAGCGTCGGCTGAGCTTTTGGGCTGTCCGCTCGTAACGGTCCCCGGCGCGCACAACGGGCTGCGCGATCGACCGGTAGCGGCTGCCCAGGCCGTCCGTGGCGTCCTAGGGTTCTAGCAGCTGCAATAATCAAAACGGGCTTTTCCCGTAAACATTTCGACCGTGTTAACAGATGCGCCCAGAACCTTACGGCTGCGGCTTCAGCCCTACCGTCTGCCAACTCATGAAAAAGAAACGGTATTCACGTGCGTACCTGCATCGACAAGGTGCTACCCTTGTAACATTTGGCACCCACTGCTACCAAGCAAAACTACTGAAAGGGCCCCCTATGCTCAATAATCACGAGGCCAATCTAACCGACGAGGAGGCTGCCGCCGAGGTCGCCCGTGTCGCGAAGACCTACCCCGTGGTGCGTTTGCTGTCTTTCGATCAGATTAAGGGCGATCCTAACTGCCTGCTCGCCGGCGAACGGTGTCCCTGTCTGCGCCAGTCAAGTCTTGAAGCCTTGGCGGCGGGTTCCGATGAGGTGTCGGAACGGCTGCTCAACGATGGCGTTGAGTACCGCGCTCGCCTGCGCCCCCTGAAGGTCGAGGGCGAGCCTCATGTCCTGCTGATGGTGCGTCCGATCGATGAGCAAGAGGCTGCAGAAGAGGACCTTGTCTACACCGATGTGCTGACGAGTGTGCACAATCGCCGGTATTACGAGGAAAAGCTTCGCGGCGCCCGTATGAATGCCGGCGTTGCGATGATCGACCTTGATGATTTTAGGGTCTTCAACGATACGTGTGGCCGTCATGCCGGCGACCTTGCGCTCGGTGCTGTGGCGACGGCCATACGCAGCGGTATTCGTTCGACTGACGAGCTTGTCCGCTATGGTTGCGATAAGTTTGTGGCCGTCATGCCCAATATCCCCTCCGATGACTTCGCCCGTCGTCTGCGTCACGTATCCGATGCCGTTCATTCCACGGTTATTCCGGGGCATGAGCGCGTTAGCTTGACGGCATGCGTTGGTGGCGTTCGCATTCATGGCGAGACGGTCGATGAGGGCGTTGGCCGCGCTGTCCAATTATTGAGCCGCGCTAAGGCAAAAGCCGGTACGGTCATGACCGATACCGATTCCATCGAGGCCTTCCAAAGCGAAAAGCCTACGGTGCTTATTGTCGATGACTCCGAGATGAACCGAGCTATTCTCAGCGAGATGCTCAAGGACGAGTATTGCATCCTCGAGGCCGATAACGGTCGCGCGGCACTCGACATGGTCGACCGCTATGGCGATGAGTTGTCGCTCGTGCTGCTGGACATTGTCATGCCGGGCATGAACGGCTTTGAGGTACTGGCCGATCTGTCGCGCCGAACGGGTATCGACAATCTGCCTGTCATCATGATCTCGAGCGAAGATTCCGACGATGTGGTGCTGCGCGCGTATGAGCTGGGTGCCTCGGACTATGTCAACCGCCCGTTTGACTCCCGTGTCGTGCGCCGCCGTGTAAGCAACACCATCCGCCTGTACGCCAAACAGCGTCGTCTGACGAGCCTGCTGTCCCAACAGTACAACGAGCGCGTCAAGAACAGCCGCATGCTCATCGACATCATGGCCGGCGTCATGGAGCTCCGCAATGGCGAGAGCGGCAGGCACGTTACGAACATCGAGAAGCTGACCGAGCTGCTGCTTGGCTGCCTGGTCCACCGTAGTGACAGCATCTCCCTCGACAACGAGGAGCGCTCTACGATTGCCCTGGCTTCGGCACTGCACGATATCGGCAAGATGTCGATTGACGATGCGATTCTCAACAAGCCCGGGCGCCTCACGTCCGAGGAGTTCGAGATTATGAAGACGCATACCACGATCGGCGCCGACATGCTCCATGAGCTGGGCCGCCATCACGCCGGCAATGCGCTTATGGAATATGCGTACCAGATTGCGCGTTGGCACCACGAGCGCTGGGACGGCAAGGGTTATCCCGATGGCCTTAAGGGCGACGATATCCCCATCGCCGCACAGGTGGTTTCGGTGGCCGACGTATACGATGCGCTGACGAGCATGCGCGTGTACAAGGATGCCATCCCGCACGAGGAGGCGATCCAGATGATCCTGGACGGTAAGTGCGGCACCTTTAACCCGCTGCTGCTCGACTGTCTGCTCGAGGTGCAAGACCGTATTGCCGAAACATTGGCGCGCCCTGCCGAGGTCGTTGCGCTTCCTACGATTTAGTTTGACCAAAGGAGTTTGAATCCATGATTTCCATGCGTGAAGCGTATGAGAAGATCGGCGCCAATTATGATGACGCTTGCACTCGGCTGATGGGCGAGGAGATGCTTGCCCGCTTTGCCCTCAAGTTTTTGGATGACGAGAGCATGGACAAGCTGGAGGCCGCCATGGCGGCAGGAGACGCCAAGGAAGCGTTTATGGCAGCTCACACGCTCAAGGGCGTGAGCCAGAACCTGGGATTCGATAATCTGTACGAGCCGGCGGTCGTGGTGACCGAAGCGCTGCGCGGTGCCGATACTGTTGACGGCGCTCGTGAGGGAATGCATGCGCTGCAGCAGCAATATGCGGCCACAATGTCGGCCCTGCGCGAGGCGGCTGAATAAGGGCTTGCGAGCCTTGGTGTGTGCCGGCCACGTACAGGCAAAAGGGCGCCCCGTCGGACCATGTGGCCGGCGGGGCGCCCTCATCTGTTGTGCCGTCCGTGAACTAACGGGCCTGCTTTACCTTGGCCGCTGCCTCGACAAACGACTTCCACAGGTTAAAGTCGGTCTCGAGCGTTTGCCAGGTGTACTCGGGGTGCCATTGCACGCCCAGGCAGAACGGCTGGCCCTCGACCTCGATGCACTCGGGCACGCCGTCGGTTGCCTTGGCGACCAAGCGCGTGCTTTTACCCAGACGATCGACGCAGCAGTGGTGTGCGGAGTTGGTCTGGATCAGCCTGTGCCCGCCAAGCGCGCGCTCCAGCAGCGAGCCCGGCACGACCTCGACGGGATGCACGGGGTCGTTGAGCACGTGGGTATGGCGCCACTGAGTGCGGCCCTCGCGAGCGCCCAGGCTCGGCACGTCCATGCACAGGGTGCCGCCAGTGGCGACATTGAGCAACTGCGTGCCGCGGCAGGTGGTAAAGAGCGGCTTTTTGGCGCGGAGTACCTCGCCGACCAGCTTAAACTCAAAGCTATCGCGGATCTCGCAGCAGAGGGTGGGGTCGTAGGGTCGATCATCGCCCCAACGTTTGGGATTGACATCGGGGCCGCCGGGAATGGCGATGCCGTCGGCGATATCGACGTAATGACGGATGACCTCAATGTCCTCGGTGATGGACATCTGCAGCGGCAGGCCGCCGGCGGCAAGGATGGCATCGACAAAGACACTTGCGATTTCCTCGTTGGGGGAGAGCGTCTCGCTCAAAAAGGGCTTCGCTTCTTCCCAGCGCGGTGCTACCAGGATAAGCGGGCGGTCGGCGGGGTCGACGTCGACGTGCGGGGTATAGGACGATGAGGTACGGGTTCCGATCATGGGCGTGGCTTTCGAATCCGGGTGGACATGGCGCAGGGGCGTGGCGGGACAGATGCGGCGCGGGACAGACGCTCCTGATGAATGTGCCCTGCGTGGCATTTGGGTTAGTGGCCCTTGATGGAGTTGAGGAACTCCTGGGCGCGTTGGGTCTTGGGGCGGTCAAAGAACTCGTCGGGTGTACCGGTTTCCACAATCTGGCCGTCGGCCATAAACACGACGCGGTCGGCCACGCGGCGGGCAAAGTTCATCTCGTGCGTAATCACGATCATCGTCATACCCTGCTGGGCCAGACGGACCATGACCTCGAGCACCTCGTTGATCATCTCGGGGTCGAGGGCACTTGTGGGCTCGTCAAAGAGCATGGCCTTGGGCTGCATGGCGAGCGAACGGGCGATGGCCACGCGCTGCTGCTGGCCGCCCGAGAGCTGTGCGGGCACCTTATCGGCCTGTTCGGCAACGCCCACGCGGCTCAACAGATCCATGGCGCGCTCACGAGCTTCCTCCTTGGACACGCCCAGCACGTCGACCGGCCCCAGCATGACGTTCTGCAGTACCGTCATATGTGCAAACAGGTTGAACTGTTGGAACACCATGCCCAGCTCGGCACGCATGCGGGCAAGGTCTTTGCCTTCCTGCGGCAAGGGCTCGCCCTCGATGAGGATCTCGCCCGAGTCGATGGTTTCCAGGCGATTGATGGTGCGGCACATGGTCGACTTGCCCGAGCCCGAGGGGCCAATCACAACGACGACCTCGCCGCGGTCGACCGAGAGATTGATGTCGTTGAGGACGTGCAGATCGCCGTAGTGCTTATCGACGTGCCTGAGCTCGATCAGCGGCTGATTGCCGGTGGAAGAGGTGCTCTGTGCCATGGTGCTCGGCTCCTTATGACTCGAAATGGTAAAGCGTTAGCGGATGATGGTCGCGCCGGTCTTGTGCGAGACGTAGACAGCGGCCTTGTTGATCGCGACGTTGATGAGGATGTAGATGACCGCGATCACCAGATAGACCGATACGAGCGCGTCGTAGTTGGTAATGAGCACGCGGGCATTTTGCATGAGGTCGGGGTAACTCACCACGTAGGCGACGGTGGTGTCTTTGACTACGACCACGAGCTGCGAAATCAACGACGGGATGATAAATCGGATAGCCTGCGGCAACACGATTTTAAAGGTGATTTTGGCCTTGGAGAGACCGAGCGCCTGGGCTGCCTCGACCTGACCACGCGGCACGGCGTTGACGCCGGCGCGGAAGATCTCGGCAAGTACGCCGGCTGCAGCGAGCGCGACGGGAAGCGTGAGCATCCAAAACGACGGCAGTGAAATCTTGTACTGAGGCAGCACCAAAAAGAAGAAGTAGATGAACAGCAGGCTCGGCACGCCACGGAAGAAATCGGTGAGCACGCGGCAGACCAGCTGCAGCGGCTTGATGTCGCTGGTACGGCCGAGCATGAGGGCTAAGCCCAGTACCAGCGCGATGGCGCCGGCGGTGAGCGCGACCTTAACCGTGCCCTCAAAACCGGCAAGCAGGAACTTCCAGGTGGTGAGGTGCGTAAAGAAGTACCAGTAATGGACCGAAAGCTGGCCGGTCACATAAAAGCGCTGCAGTACCAGAGCGATGAGCGCGGCCACGGCAACAAGTGAGATGGCGGTGCCGACGCGAATCTTGGCGCGCATCTTGGGGCCGGGAGCCTCGTAGAGCGCATCGCGCATGGTGAGCGCGGAGGTGGAGTGCTTGCTCATCGGAGGATCCTTACCTTCTTATCGATATAGTTGCCAATGTGGCTCACCACAAAGGCCGTGCCCAGGTAGCCGAGCGCCGAGATAAAGAACGCGGCGACGCCGCCGAGCGAGCGCGTGTTGATGTAGCTCACCACGCCGGTGAGCTCCTGCGGTTTAAGCGGCACCTGACTGCCGAGCGCGGTGGTGAGCATGACGGCGATAAAGAGGTTGGTCATGGGCAGCACGCTCGAGCGCAGCGCCTGCGGAATCACGATCTTGGCGAGGATACGGCTGAAGCTCATGCCCAGCGAGCGGGCGGCTTCCACCTGGCCGACACCGACGGTGTTGATGCCGCTCATAAAGTTCTCGGAGCCAAAGGCAGAACCCAAGAGCACTGTGGCGACGATGACGCAGGTGCGGTAGGGCAGGACGACCTTGAGCGGCGGCAGCGCGTAGACGACGATAATGAGCAGCGCGATGCCGGGGATGTTACGGAAGACCTGGACATACAGGTCGCCAAAGACGCGCAGCGGCTTGAGCGGCGACACGCGCATCACGGTGACGGCGACGGCCAGCACCATGGCGATGGCAAACGACTCAAGCGTCATGCCCCAGGTTGCTAGCAGCGCGTCGATATAGTTCTGGCCATAGAGCGACCAGAGCTCGGAGAGACTCATGCGGACCTCCCGCCGATAAGGAAAGGGGGCTCCCGTGTGTACGGAAGCCCCGACAACTCAGTGAGGAAACAGTTTAGCGCAATAAAGCGCATCATGCGTTTCCATATGGTTTCGTAGCGGCCGTTACTAGGCGTATTGCCTAGGCGCCGATCTCGGGTAGCTCGGGAACATTGGTGTCGCCCGTACGGTCGCCAATGCAGATCTGCCACAGTTCGGTCCAGGTGCCATCGTCCTCGATCTTCTTAAGGAAGTCGTTGACAAAGGCGACGCCGTCGGAATCGAGCGGCAGGCCGATGCCGTAGGGCTCCTTGCTGCCGAAGGGCTTACCGGCAATCTTGTACTTACCGGGCTCGCGGACCAGGGCGCTCTGCTGCATGTTGTTATCGATGACGTAGGCGTCAACGCGGCCCTGCTGGAGTGCCTGGCGGGCCTCCTCGTCGGTCTTGAACTCCTGCTGGCTGGCCTTGGGGGCGAACTCCTCCAGGATGGCGGGGCCGTTGGAGCCGGACTGGACGGCGACATTCTTGTCGGCCAGGTCGTCGACGCTCTTGATGTCGTCGTTATCGGCGAGCACCAGGATAGCCTGCTGGGTGTAGTAGTAGGGACCGGCAAAGGAGACGAGCTTCTTGCGATCGTCAGTGATGGTGTAGGTGGCAAAGACAGCGTCGACCTGGCCGTTCTGCAGGACGGACTCGCGCGTGTCCGAGGTCACCTGGGTGATCTCGACCTTGTTCTCGCCCAGAATGTAGTTGGACAGGAGCTGTGCGATACCGGCGTCGAAGCCGCGGGTCTGACCGTCTTTCTCGTTGAGGAGGGAGAAAAGTGTGGAGGTCTGAACGCCACCGATCTTAAAGACACCGGCGTCCTTGACGGCCGTGGCCCAGGTGCTGGCGGCGATGGCGTCGTCATCGGCCTTGGGGCCGTTGTCGACGAGTTTGTCGAATGCCTTGGCATCGAGTATGGTGGAAGCCTCGGTATCTTCGGAGCTCTTGGAGGAGCCGGCGGCGGAACCCTTGTCGGCCTCGGCGCTGGTGTCGGAGCAGCCGGCAAGACCAAGGCCGGCGACGGTTGCGAAGGTGGCGGCAACGAAGCCGCGGCGGTCGAGAACGACCTGCTGGGAGAGGTTTTTGCTCATGGTAGAACACCTTTCTCAATAAAATCCCTAGCGGTTGAGTAGAGTTATACCCTATCGCGCTCAAATGGGTCAACACGAAATAACTCAGAAACATACTTACCTTATGGGTAATTCTTCCTACCAAAAAGGGACAGGCACCTTTGTGGTGGTTCTTGCAGATGTGGTGGCCTGTCTCGCTGCTTTGTCTCAATCTGTAACAGTTAGACGAGGAAATGGGTTCTACCTGTTACAGATCGAGATTTTCTCTTTAGGGGAATTCGAATGTCTCAATCTGTAACATCTGGACGGCCAGAAGGTCTCTATCTGTTACAGATTGAGACAAAGGTCAGGGACTAAGACGTCTTTTCTAGATCTGTAACAGTTAGACGGGAATTCGGGCCATAGATGTTACAGATTGAGATAATTGAGCTGTGAAAACAAAAACCTCCGCATGGGTGCTTCCCTTGCGGAGGTTTTTTACTCGTTGAGTAGCCTTACGGCCTCGGCGGCCATGTTCTCGACCGTCATGCCGTTCTGAGCGAGCAGCTCGTTGGGGTCGTAGCGGTCGGGGAAGCCCTTGGCGATGCCGAAGGTGCGCGTGCGCACGGGCGTGCAGGCCAAGTAGCACGCGACGCGTTCGCCCCAACCGCCGTCCAAGATGCCGTCCTCGAGGGTGACGACAACGCGAAGCTCGGCGGCAAGGCTGTCGAGGAACTCGCGGTCAAGCTCGGTTGCAAAGCGAGGGTTGACGAGCGTGGCCTCGATACCGTATTCGGCTGCCAAGCGGTTTGCCACACGCTCGCCCAGCTCAAAGAAATCGCCGAGCGCGAGCACGGCCACGTCGCGGCCCTGGCGCACCACGTTGTAGCGCGCGACACCGTAATCGGCGTCCTCGGCAGGCGCCAAGTCGGGACGGCTTACCAGGCCAATACCAGGCACACGAATCGCCACGGGATGCTCGCGGTGGTCGAGCGACCAGCTTAGCATGGACAGATATTCCTCCATGCAGGCCGGCGCCAGGTAGTGCATGTTGGGAAGACCGCCCAGCATGGAAATATCAAAGAACGAAAGATGCGTCTCGGATGTGGTGCCAAAGATCGACGCGCCAAATACAAGGATCGTCGCCGGGGCATCGTTGAGGCACAGGTCGTGCCACAGTTCGTCGTAGGCGCGCTGCAAAAACGTGCCGTACACGCCAAAGACCGGCTTGGCACCGGCGCTGGCGAGCGCGGTGGCAAAGGTCACGGCATGCTCCTCGGCAATGCCCACGTCAACAAACTGCTTGCCTGCCGCGGCGCGAAGCTCGGGCGTAAAGCCCATGATGTAGGGCGTTGCGGCCGTGATGCCCACAACCTGCGGATCGCGCTCTATGGCAGCGCTCAGGGCCTCGCCCGTAATGTCGGCATAGGTGCGCGGCGCAGGCTCGCTCGGATGGCCCGGGCAGAGCTTGCGCCCAGTCGCCATGTCAAACGGACCTACATGATGCCAGCGCTCGGGGTCGCTCTGGGCCGGCTCAAAGCCCTTGCCCTTCGCGGTGGAGACGTGCAGCACGATGGGATGATCGATATCGCGCAGTTCCTGCAGCACGTCGACTAGGGCCAACACATCGTTACCGGCGTCCAGATAGCGGTAGTCGAGCCCCATCGCGCGGAAAACGTTGCGCTCACAGGTGCCGTTGCTGGCGCGCAGCTCGGCCAGATTGCGATACAGGCCGCCATGGTTCTCGGCAATGGACTGGTCGTTGTCATTGACGACGATGATCAAGTTGCTGTCGAGCTCGGCGGCATTGTTAAAGCCCTCAAACGCCAGACCGCCCGAAAGCGAACCGTCGCCAATGATGGTGATGACGTTGTACGCATCGCCCGCCAGGTCACGAGCGTGCGCCAAGCCGCAGCCCAGGCTCACCGATGTGGAGGTGTGGCCCATGGCGAACAGGTCGTGTTCGGACTCGTCGGGATTGGCAAAGCCAGAGGCCTCGCCGTAGCGTGCCGGGTCGATATAAGTGTACGCGCGCCCAGTCAGCGCCTTGTGGGCATAGGTCTGGTGTGACACGTCAAAGACAATTTTGTCGGTGGGGGAGTTAAACACGCGATGGAGCGCGACCGTAAGCTCAACGACGCCCAGGTTGGGGGCAACGTGCCCGCCGACGGCGGCGGAGCTTTCGAGGATGGCGTGGCGGATCTCGCCGCAGAGCAGCGGAAGCTCGGCGCGATCGAGAGCCTTGACGTCCTCGGGCGTTGTCGTTTGCGTAAGCAGCATCGTTGTGGGTTACTCCATGCGAATCGTGCGCCGGCACTCCCTCGGCCGGCACAATTGCACAAGACAGTCTCGCACATTTTGGCGTTTGATATGTGACGGCGGCGCGGTAATTCGCCAACTGGTGGGGCAAAACGTTTTGTCCGATGCCATACTGATAAGTTCCATGATGATTTTATTCATTGCGTGCAGGCTGTGGCTTGCCGCCGAGCGCCGCCGGAAGGAGGCCGCATGTCCGATACCGTTCGTGCCGAGAAAATCGCGTGCGAAGTAGACCATGCTGCCCGTCAACTGGCACAGGCGGGCCGTCTGGACCTGACGCGCGAGTTTATCCAGCATGGCGATGTGACGGTGTATACGCATGTGACCTCGGTGGCGCGGGCAAGTCTGTCCTTTGCCGAGCGCCTGGGCCGCGTCGGTGTTTCGGTCGACCGCGCCTCGTTGCTGCGCGGAGCCTTGTTACACGATTACTTTCTCTACGATTGGCACGACCCCGACCCAAGCCATCGACTGCACGGATTCCGGCATCCATTTTTTGCTCTGGCGCGTGCCGAGGAAGATTTTGAGCTGACGCCGCGCGAGCGGAATATCATCGCGCGCCATATGTTTCCGCTGGTACCGGTGCCGCCGACGTGTCGCGAGGCATGGATTGTGTGCCTGGCGGATAAATGGTGCGCGCTGCGCGAGACGATTGCCGGCCGTCTGCCGCGCAAAGACAGGGCGGACGATGACGTGAGCAGCGAATCGAACGAAAAGAGGAGTGGGTAGACGGTGGGAACCGCGATCGACATGGCATTTGACGGCGCGACGCTTGCCGCCTGTCCGCTCTCGGCGCTGGTACTCTCGTTTGCCTTCTACGGTTTTTGCGGCTGGGTATGGGAGTCGACAGTCTGCGCCATGCTCAACCACGGACGCTTTGCCAACAGCGGCTTTTTGCTAGGGCCGTGTTGTCCCATCTACGGTGCGGGCGGCATTGCGTGCTGGTTGCTGCTGCGTGGAATCCCAGACGCCTCGAACCAGTTTGTCGCTGCCGCGCTCGTATGCAGCGTGATCGAATATAGCGTGGGCGTGCTGTTGGAAAAAACGACGGGTGCCCGGTTTTGGGATTACTCGCATCTGCCGTTTAACCTGCACGGACGCATCTGCCTGTACTGGGCCTGCGCGTTTGGCCTGGGTGCACTGTGCATTTGCCGTTTAGTGGAGCCGGCATTGCTGGGGCTGCTTGGCCATCTGCCGGTGCTGATTGTGCGGCTGTCCGCCTTTATCGTCGCGGTCGCGATGATGGTCGACGCGGTGTGCTCGTTGGCGAGCTGGCGGCGTCTGTCTGATCAGCTGGAGCGCGTCCGGGCCGACCTTGCCGACCGCATCAATGAGTCGCTTGCCGATGCCTCGGACTCAATGCTCGAACGTATTCCCGATTCTACGATTGACTCGGTGGCACAGACGCACATCCGTAGCCGTGCCGTTAACGCGTGGCTGGCCGAGCTGGGTGACGCCGCGCTCGATGCCCTGCGCGAGAAGGCTTCGATGCCGACGTTTATCTCGGATGGTGCTCGCGGCCTGGCGCTCGCTGCCCGCCGCGTTGCCGATGTCGCGCCGAGCATGCCGCGTCCGTCGCTCAGTCGTCGCCTTGCCGGCAAGCGCATGAGCCGTCCGGTGCCGAGTGTGTCGCTCAGCCGTCGTGACCTGCGCTTCTTTAACGCCTTCCCGCGTCTGCGCATCAATCGCTACGAGGGCGTCATCCGAGCTACCGACCTCCGCGACCGAGCCCGCGAGCTGTTCCGGCGCTAGCCAGAGCGGAGCCAAGCGCGCCCTTCTCGTTCGCACGTTTCCCGTTCGTTTCGCGCCCGTTGCCGTGCCGTTTCCAAGATTGCGGCACCGTTTCCATTCGACAACGCAGCGTTTAACAACGCCGTATCTGGTCTACACCAGTTGGCCCTCGGCCGCATCATGAGCGCCGACAACGTTCATGCGACCAAGGGGGAGCGAATGTACGATACGGGATCGACAACGTTTATGCTCATCTGCACCATGCTCGTGTTTTTAATGACACCGGGTCTGGCGTTTTTCTATGGCGGCCTGTCCAGGCGCAAAAATGTCATCAACACCATGCTTATGTGCTTTGGCGCCATTGGCCTGGTTGGTGTGCTGTGGATTGTTGCCGGCTGGTCGCTGGCCTACGGTGGCGACGGTTCTAACCCGTTTATTGGCGGCTTTGACCAGCTGCTGTGCCTGCCGGTGCTCAACCAGGTGCTGCAGGCGGCCGAGGGCAATGCTGCGGATGGTGCCGTCTACCCTCAGATCATCAACATCGCCTTCCAGATGGCGTTTGCCATGATCACCGCCGCTATCGTTACGGGCAGTCTGGCAGGCCGCGTTAAGTTTGGTGCCATGACGGCCTTCCTGGGCATTTGGCTGCTCGTGGTCTATGCGCCGCTCGCCCACATGGTTTGGGGCGGCGATGGTTCCTTTATCGGCGACATCATCGGCGCGCTCGACTTTGCCGGCGGCGACGTGGTACACATTTCGTCCGGTCTCACGGGCCTGATTCTCTGCTTAATGCTCGGCCGTCGTCGCGGCTTTGGCATGATGAGCTACCGTCCGCATAACGTGCCGTTTGTGGCGCTGGGCGCCGGCCTGCTTTGGTTTGGCTGGTTTGGCTTTAACGGCGGCAGCGAGTTTAAGGCCGACGCCGTGGCGGCGCTCGCCATCCTCAACACCGTGACGGCCAGCGCGGCGGGCATGGTCTCGTGGCTTGCCGTCGAGCGCGTGCACATCGGTCGCCCCACGCTGGTGGGTGCCAGCACCGGTCTGGTTGCGGGCCTTGTGGTGGTCACGCCGGGTGCGGGCTTTGTCGAGCCGTGGGCAGCGCTGGTCATGGGCCTGATCGTCTCGCCCGTCTGTTACCTGGCCATCAGCCATCTTAAGACCAAGTTTGGCTACGACGATGCGCTCGACGCGTTCGGTTGCCACGGTATCGGCGGCATCTTGGGCGGTGTGCTCACGGGCCTGTTCTGCGTGCCGGAGCTCTCGTGGACCGGTAAGGGCGGCCTGTTCTACACGGGCGACGTGTCGCTGCTTGTCTCGCAGGTTCTGGGCATTGTGGTGACGGTCGTTATTGTGCTGGTGCTCGACTTGGTGATCGCCGCGGTGGTCAAGGCACTGTTCCACGGCAGCCTGCGTGTGGACGAGGCCGACGAGGCGCTGGGCCTGGATGCGAGTCAGCACGGTGAGAGCGCATATCCTTCTTTCTCCGGACTCGATTAGCAGCGCGGCTTTCCCAAGCACCCGACCTTGCCCCTCAAACCGTCGCTTGCGTACCGAAGTACGCGGCGCTCCTCTTTCGGGGCAATCTCGGGCACTTGGAAAACCCGCGTTATTGAATGGCAATTCATTTCTTTACTAAAGAGAGGAATTCACTATGAAGAAGATCACGGCGATCGTCCGTCAGGAAAAACTTGAGGTTCTCAAAGACGCGCTGTTTGCTGCCGATGTTCGCGGCATGACCATCAACCAGGTGCAGGGCTGCGGCGCGCAGCATGGCTGGAAGGAATACGTGCGCGGCAACGAGTTGCTTGTCAACACGATCCCTAAGGTGCAGTTCACCCTCATCTGCGCCGATGAACATGTCGACGGAATTGTCGACATCATCTGCAATGCCGCCCGCACCGGCGCCGTCGGCGACGGCAAGATCTGGGTCGAGCCGGTCGAGGAAGTCATCCGCATTCGCACCGGCGAACATGGCCCCGCCGCGGTGTAGAATCGACCGTCTGCCATCCGCAACGTTAAAATGCTGCAATGAGGCACAAGGCTTGCGTTGCGGATGGGCGGATTATGGGTCGCAATAAATATCCCGAGGAGACGGTCGCGAAGATTCTCGACGCGGCACTGGAGCTATTCTGCGCACAGGGTTATGAGGGGACGAGTATTCAAGATATCGTTGACCGTCTCGACGGCATGACCAAGGGCGCTGTCTATCATCACTTCAAGAGCAAAGAAGAGATTTTCAACGCCGCGTTTGATCGGGCGATGACTCCGATTGTTGAGCACCGCCGCTCGATGCTTGGCGTCGGTAATATGACCGGAGCCCAAAAGCTCAAGCGACTGTACGCTCCCGAGTCCGTTGTTCCACAAATTGAGCTATGGGCACGTATGCGTCCTGCAGCAGATCCGGTAAAAAGCTCGCGCCTACTGGCGATGCAGTACCAGGGCTCATTTGACGAGTCGGCCGATGGCTGTCTCTTGCCAGTGATCGAGGAGGGCATCGCCGACGGCTCCATTGCGTGCGAATGCCCGCGCGAAGCGGCGGAGGCCGTATCGT
The DNA here is from genome assembly GCF_003465595.1 of Collinsella sp. AF05-9. NCBI lineage: Bacteria > Bacillati > Actinomycetota > Coriobacteriia > Coriobacteriales > Coriobacteriaceae > Collinsella > Collinsella sp. AF05-9. The sequence continues at coordinate 91,586 of NZ_QSBB01000004.1, read as the reverse complement.
TGTTGGCGAATCTTTGGCTGCTGCCATTGTTCCGTCCGCTCGAGCCCAAGGAGCGAATGCTCGCTCGCGCACAATGTTTGGCGCAGATGGCTGCCGCGGTGGGGCTCGATTTGGGTAATGAAGTGCTCCAGACAACGGCGCAGATTTGGGACGTATGGGACTGCGCCGGGTGGTAATATAGATACCAACGGTATGTAATTGATTTGTGAGGGTAGCCACGGCTGCCCTTTTCAAGTCATTAAATACATACTAGTGGTATGTATAGGGGGTGGGCTTATGGCTGGGCTGAGAGACGTCGGTGTCTCGTTGAAATCAAAAACAGTGCGGTCAATCAGGCTCGCGGAACTTCTGGTTGCGCAGCTGTGCACGTATTCGATGCTGTCGGCGCTGTGCTTTGCGTATCCACTTTACTTGTTCGATCGCAGTTGATCGTCAACGTTATATGGCGTCGTCGCGGCGATAGCGTTCATACCCGGCGTACTTGCAACTCCGGCTGGCGGAATCTTGGCGGATAGGGGAAGACATCGCGAGGTCCTCGTGGCCCTCGGCATTGCTCTGATGACTGCATCACTGCTGTCTATCCCCATGAAGCGCTCGTTGCCTCTTGCGGTCGTCGTAGTAGCGATACTTTGTGTTCAATATGGTGTTCAATCGCTGCTAAAGCCAATGCTCCAAATTGAGACGGTGCGCATGGCGGGTGAAAAGAAGGTTGAGCGGGCCACTGCATTGGTTTCGCAGGTGACCATGGTGAGCAATATCTTGGGTCCTGTGGTCGGGACGGCAGTCTATGGGTGCTTTGGCATCGATGCTCTTTGCACAATCGCGTCGGTAACGTTTGCGATTTCAGCTCTGTTGTTTGGTGGCGTACTCAAGCAAAATGCCTCATCTGAAACGATGGGAGACGGCGCGACTCGCACGACATGCCGAAACGATTTTCGGGAGTCGATTCGGTATCTGTTGCAAAATGCATCATTGGTCGCTGTGATTTTGCTTGCGGCCGTTTTGAACCTTGCGTTGGTTGGGCTAACGATTGGCGCTCCCATTATTGTTACAAAGCATCTCGGCATGCAATCGTCCTGCGTTGGGATAGTTGAGGTTGCTCTGGGCTTGGGTGGTCTTACCGGCAGTGGCTTGGTCGGCATTTGGCCGCATCGCTTTTCTTTCAATGGCATATGTCGATATGTTGCGATGATCTGTTTTGGAGTCGCGCCGATCATTGTCGCGCTATTGTGCGGCACTGATGTATGTGCGTTCGCCGTGTTTGCAGTTGGTTCGGCATGGGTCATGGTGTGGGCAAGCATTGCGTCGGTTGAAATCATCGCGTTTGTTCAGCGGGCAGCGCCGACTGAGCTCTGCGGAAAAGTGCTTTCGGTCGTTTACATGGTCCTTTCCTGCGCAACGCCTATCGGCCAATTGACGTACGGGGCTGCATATGATCGATGGACACCGGCGATTGTATTCGCAGCCATGTTGGCGGTGCTGACGTTGATGACGGCTCTGTTTTATCGGCTGAAAAATCGATTGCGGCGATTGTCTTAACGCGCTGGGGCACCGTGAATTTGTGAAGGCGGTGGTACGCCGCGCCGGGACGGCATTGTTTGGACATGCCTCTCCTTCGTCTACAATATCGGGCAGACGAAGGAGAGACATGCCCATGATCAAGATGTTTGCGAGTGACTTAGACGGAACGCTGCTTAACGCCCTGCACGAGGCAGATGGGACTATCCGCCGCGCCATTCGCGAGCTGACTGAGGCTGGCCTGCACGTGGTTCCCGCGACTGGACGCTCGACGTTGCCGATCGGCGAGCATGGCTTTACGGGCCTGGCGCTTGACGCCTGCTGCTCCAATGGATCCATCGTGCGAGACAGTCATGGCGAGGTGCTCAAAACCTGGACCATCGACCCGCAGGTTACCGAGGAGCTGCTCAAGGCGTTCCCGGACATTTGCTTTGATTGCTCCACGCCCGATGGCATGTTTTCGAGTGGATCGTTCGAGATGCATCAGGCGGGCTTTAAAAAGGACAGCCCCATCAAGCGCATCGTGATGCGCGGTATGCGTGCGCGTGGCGGGTACCACGAGGAACAGTATTTCGACCAGTCGATCGGCGATATCTTGCGTCACGATGTATGCAAGATCAACTGCCGCGTGATCTCGCCCGAGTTGGAGCGCGACCTTAAGGCGTATCTTGCCGAGCGATCGGACCGCGTGGTCAACGCGCCGTTTGACCCGGTGATGTTCGAGATCACGGATGTGGCATGCAACAAGGGCGAGAGTGTGGCCTGGCTGGCGGGCTACTACGGCATTGCCGAGGACGAGGTTGCGGTTTATGGCGACGGCGGAAACGACATCGCCATGCTCAAGCGTTTCCGCCACAGCTACGCGACCAAAAACGCTAGCGATGCAGCTAAAGCCGCCGCGAGCGCGACCATCGGCAGCTGCATGGTCCACGCCGTCCCCAAACACATGTTCGCCACCATGCGCAAGCAAAACTCCCGCACCGTCATCGAATAATGTGACAAAGGGACAGCCCCTTTGTCACAGGGGCCTGTGTGCTTGGAATACGAACATATATTCGTATATATAACTAGGCTCTGGTAGAATCGGTATCGTTGACGGCAGTTCCATGTGCCGGGCAGCGCCCTCCATTTGATGGGAGGTGATGCCCATGACCGATTTGATTGATTTCGTGAGACTTCTGACCGCCGTGGTCTCGTTCTTCACGGCGCTTGTCGGCCTTTCCGAGGCACTCAAGCAGCGTTCGAAGCGCAACAGAAGGGGTCGCCGCCGCTAAGGCGTTGACCCCCTAATGCAAACAACGGCGCTGCCCAGCCAGCTACAACTTGGGCTGCCGTCGACACTATTCTACCCACGAATGACATTTTGGACAATCGGTAATGCCGCTCCAAAAGCCAGGCGGGTTGTGACAAAGGGACTGCCCCCTCGTCACATTCCAAATATTGCCTTTACGTGTTGGTACACACGGTGTGCAATAATACTCGCACTGTGCAATAGCGCACAGGCTGAGTAACAAGGAGGACGCTTGTCCCAGCTCGAGAAATGCGATCGCCGGTCCCTTCGCTCGCAGCGTGCCCTTCGCCAGGCACTTGCCAGCGAGCTTGCCGAAAGCGGCGACCTTTCGCGCATTAATGTCGCGTCGCTCACCGAGCGCGCTGGCCTTACGCGCCGCACGTTCTATTCGCACTACCGCGATATCCCCGACTTTATCAATCAAATCGAGGACGGCTTGCTGGCCGAGATCCGTGAGCGCATTGAGCTCATCACCGCAGCTCAGCTGCCCGATCTCTATCACAATATCGACGAGCTCGAGCCGGCGCCCGGTTCGGTTGAGCTGCTGCGTTATCTTGCGGCCAACCGCGACTTAATCGGTGCGCTGCTGGGTCCGGGCGGCGACCAGGCCTTCATTAAAAGGATCATCGACACCGCGCGTGAGGCTGTGGTGCCGCGTGCGCAGACGGGCATTTTGGGCCTGGCGCTGGGCACGTTCTTTGACTACTACGTCACCTACGTCGTGAGCGCCGAGGTTGGCATGATTCAGCGCTGGTTTGAGCGTGGGCTCACCGAATCGCCCGAGGCCATGGCGCGCATTATGACGGTGCTCGCTTTTGTTCGTCCTGGTGACCTGTATGGCCAACCCATCGATATCAACGTGCCGGAATACGGCATGAAGCTATTGAACTTGCAGCTCGAGGACGCGGCCGACACCGCCGCAACCGTCAAGTCCAACAACTAAGAGGAGAGACAATGAGCAAACTCGTCGAGGGCATCAAGGATCGTATGGTCGCTGCCGCACGCGAGGCCGCGCCCGCCGTGGTGGACGCCGCGCAGAAGGCCGCGACCGCGGCTGCCGAGAAAGTTGCCGAGGCAGTTGCCGATGCCAAGAACGCGGCAGGGGAGACGTCCATCGCTAGCGAGCTCGCCACCGCCGCTGAGCCCGTGGCCGCCGCCCACGCCCCCGAAGGCGCGATTTTCAACTCCGAGGCCGCCCGCGGCAACCTGCACCTGGGCATCGACGTGGGCTCCACCACCGTCAAGCTTGCCGTGCTCAACGATGACAACCAGATCGTCTACGCCAAGTACCAGCGCCACCACACCGACGTCCGCGCTTGCGCCCGCGACTTGTTCGAGGGTGCCGCGACTGTGCTGCCGACGGCCCAGATGACCTGTGCCATCACCGGCTCGGGCGGTCTGCTGCTGTCCCAGTGGCTCGACCTGGAGTTTGTCCAGGAAGTCATCGCCAGCAAGCGCGCCGTCGAGACCCTCATCCCGGCCACCGATGTCGCCATCGAGCTGGGCGGTGAGGACGCCAAGATCATCTACTTTGACAACGGCATCGAGCAGCGCATGAACGGCACCTGCGCCGGCGGCACGGGCGCGTTCATCGATCAGATGGCCACTCTGCTGCACACCGACGCGAGCGGCCTCAACGAGCTCGCGGCCAACGCCACCACCATCTATCCCATCGCCAGCCGCTGCGGCGTTTTTGCCAAGACCGACGTGCAGCCGCTGCTCAATGAGGGCGCCCGCCCCGAGGACGTGGCCGCCTCCATCTTCCAGGCCGTCGTGACCCAGACCATCTCGGGCCTGGCGTGCGGCCGTCCCATCCGCGGCAACGTCGCCTTCCTGGGCGGCCCGCTGCAGTATCTCTCCGAGCTGCGCCACCGCTTCTACCTCACGCTCAACCTGGACGAGGAGCACCGTATCGTGCCCCAAAACGCTCACCTGTTTGTGGCGAGCGGCGCCGCCATGGCGCACGAGTCCAACAAGCTCAGCACGTTCCCGCAGCTCATCGAGGCCATTGATGCCCTGGGTGACACACAGGGTGCCGAGGTCGAACGTCTGGATCCGCTCTTTGCCACCGACGAGGACTTTGCCGAGTTCAAGGGTCGCCACGACCAGGAAGTCGTCCCCAAGGGCAAGCTCGACGGCTACACCGGCCGCGTGTTCATTGGCATCGACGCCGGTTCCACCACCATGAAGGCCGCGCTCGTGGGCGAGGACGGCCAGCTGTTGCATACCTGGTACGGCAACAACAACGGCGACATCCTGGGCACGGCCAAGGTCATCATGGCCGATTTCTACAACCACATCCCCGCTGGCTGCACCATCGGCCACGTGACCACCACGGGCTACGGCGAGGCGCTGCTCATCGAGGCCCTCAAGGCCGATTCCGGCGAGATCGAGACCGTCGCGCACCTGCGCGGCGCCAAGGCGTTCCTGCCCGGCGTCGAGTTTATCCTGGACATCGGCGGCCAGGACATGAAGTGCCTGCGCGTCAAGGACGGTGTCATCGAGCACATCATGCTCAACGAGGCCTGCTCGTCGGGCTGCGGCAGCTTTATCGAGAGTTTCGCCGTCTCTATGAACATGGACGTGCGCGCGTTCGCCGACGCCGCCATCCATGCTAAGGCCCCCGTCGACCTGGGCAGCCGCTGCACGGTCTTTATGAACTCGCGCGTCAAGCAGGCGCAAAAGGAAGGCGCCACGGTGGGCGACATCGCGGCCGGCCTGTCCTATTCCGTCATCAAGAATGCCCTGTTCAAGGTCATTAAGCTGCGCGACCCCAAGGAGATCGGCAGTCAGGTGATCGTTCAGGGCGGCACCTTTATGTCCGATGCCACGCTGCGCGCGTTTGAGCAGCTCACCGGCGTGCATGCCGTGCGCCCTGACATCGCCGGCTGCATGGGCGCCTACGGTGCGGCCCTACTCGCCCGCGATCGCGCCGCCGCCGACGGCATTTCGACCATTCTTTCTGCCGAGGATATCGCGCACCTCACCGTGACGCAAAAGCATGTCCGCTGCGGCCGTTGCTCTAACAACTGCCAGCTTACTGTGAACGACTTTGGCGGCGGTAGGCGCTTCATTACCGGCAACCGCTGTGAGAAGGGTGCCGGCCACAAAAAGCAAAAGACCGAGGCCCCCAACCTCTTCAAAAAGAAAAACGAGCTGCTCTTTAACCGCGAGGTTCTGAGTCCTGACGAGGCCCCGCGCGGCACCGTGGGTATCCCGCGCGCACTTAACATGTACGAGAACTACCCCTTCTGGCACGCGTTCTTTACGCGCCTAGGCTTTAGCGTGCAGCTGTCCGACCAGTCGAGCAAGAAGACCTACCAGGCGGGCATCGAGTCCATGCCGTCAGAGAGCGTGTGCTATCCGGCCAAGATGAGCCACGGCCATGTGATGAACCTTATCGACCGCGATGTCGACTTCATCTGGATGCCGTGCGTGCGCTGGGAGCGCAAGGAGGATCCGACCGCCGGCAACTGTTACAACTGCCCCATCGTCATGAGCTACCCCACGGCGCTGGCGCTCAACATCGACGAGATTCGCGAGCAGAACATCGAATTCCTGTATCCGTTTGTGCCGTATCACGATAAGACCGAGCTCAAACGCCGCCTGTATCAGGTGCTTGCCGTCGACCGCGTGGCCGATGCTGAGGCCGGTCGCGGTCGCGTGCGCGGTCCTAAAATCACGCGCTCCGAGGTCGATGCCGCCGTCAACGCTGCCTTTGAGGCCGATGCGCGTTTCCACGAGGACATCCAGACTATGGGCGAGGAGGCTCTTAAGTGGGTCGAGGACCACGGCGGTCACGGCATCGTGCTCGCCGGTCGTCCCTACCATAACGACCCCGAGATCAACCACGCCCTGCCCGAGCTTATCTCGAGCTTTGGCTTTGCGGTCTTTACCGAGGATTCGCTTGCGCATCTGGTGAAGCCCGAGCGCCCGATCCGCGTCGTCGACCAGTGGATGTACCACAGCCGCCTGTACGCCGTCGCCCGTTTTGTGACGATGCGCAACGATTTGGACCTGATCCAGCTCAACTCTTTCGGCTGCGGCCTCGATGCCCTGACTACCGATCAGGTGCAGGAGATCCTGGAGGCCAGTGGCAAGATCTACACCGTGCTCAAGATCGACGAGGTGTCCAACCTGGGCGCCGCGCGCATTCGCATCCGCTCGCTCATGGCGGCACTCAAGGACCAGGAGGCCGAGCGCTTGGCCGAGGCCACGGCTGCGGGCAAGGTCTTTGAGCAGGGCGACGCTGCGCCGGTGGCGCCCTCCACGGATGCCCCCGCGTTCGCGAGCCGCAAGTACACGTTCGAGGCACAGCGTGAGAGCGCCTCGACCGCGTGGCCCAAGGTGCCCTTTACCGAGCAGATGCGCGACGAGGGCTATACCATCCTGTGCCCGCAGATGGCGCCGATTCACTTTGACCTGGTCAAAGAGGTGTTCCGCGGTGCCGGCTACAACTTGGAGCTGCTGCCCTCGACCGACCACGATGCCGTCGAGGCTGGCCTGCGCTATGTGAACAATGACATTTGCTACCCGTCGATTCTGGTGACGGGCCAGATTATGGAGGCCATCGAGAGCGGTCGGTACGACCTGTCCAAGACCGCCGTGGTCATCAGCCAGACCGGCGGCGGCTGCCGTGCCACCAACTACATCGCGCTCATCCGCAAGGCCCTGCGCGAGAGCGGCCACCCCGAGATCCCCGTGATCTCGCTTTCGGCCGTGGCGCTCGGCGAGGACAATCCCGGCTTTAAGCTGACGCCGGCGCTGCTTAAGCAGGCAGTCTACGCGGTGCTCTTTGGTGACGTGATGATGCAGATGCTCTACCGCTGCCGCCCGTACGAGGCCACGCCCGGTGCCGCCAACGCGCTCTACGAGGAGTACATGGCGCGTGCCCGCAAGTTGGCGCCCAAGTTCAACCGCCACAACTACACCAAGCTGTGCCGCGAGGCCATCCGCGCGTTCGACACCATGCCGCTCGTGGGCGAGGGCACCAAGCCGCGCGTGGGCGTGGTCGGTGAGATCTTGGTCAAGTTCCATCCAACGGCTAACAACCACGTGGTCGATGTCATTGAGCGCGAGGGCTGCGAGGCCGTGGTGCCGGGCCTGCTCGACTTCTTCCTCTACTCCATGAGCAACGCCGAGCTGCAGAAAGACGAGCTGGGAAGCTCTGCTACTACGCGCGCGGGCATGCAAGCGCTCATCAAGCTCGTGGACTGGATGCGCACGCCGGTGGAGGAGATGCTCGAGAAGTCTCGCCGCTTTGAGGCGCCCGAGCGCATCGGCACCATGGCCGACAAGGCCCGCACGGTGCTTTCGGTGTGCAACAACATGGGCGAAGGCTGGCTGCTCACGGCCGAGATGCTCGACCTCATCGACCACGGCGCGCCCAACATCATCTGCACGCAGCCCTTTGCGTGCCTGCCCAACCACGTGGTGGGTAAGGCTGTGATCAAGGAACTGCGCCGTCAGCACCCCGAGAGCAACATTGTCGCGGTGGACTACGACCCCGGTGCGTCCGAGGTCAACCAGCTCAACCGCATTAAGCTCATGATCAGCGTGGCCAAGGAAAACATGCGCGCCGGCAAGGGCTTTAAGCTCGAGAAGGTGGCGCCGCTCGCGATGGACGAGGTCACCGGCCAGATGCGCGCCCACGACGGCTGCGTGAGCTGCGAGCCGGCCAGCGAGGAAGCCGTTGCGTCGGTCGCCGAGCGTCTGGGACGCGGCATTAAGAAGTAGCTTGCCCGCTATGGGCTAGATATGAGACAAACGGGTGGCAGCCGTGCCGGCTACCACCCGTTTTTGCTGGACATATGTTGCGTAAACGCCCCAACTATCACCCTTTGCGAACTTAGATTTCGGAAGTATGCGGCAAAATCTGAATAGGCCGAGCACACCGGATATGTCAAAGCTCTGTACCTGCGGTTTTATTGGCGAAAAATCAGGACGTGCTCAAGAGTTTCGGAATTTGCCGCATACTTCCGAAAACGACGTCTCGGTGGCACCAAAAACTGCCCTCGGAACCCTGAGATAATGAACATATGTAGCCGTTTGCCGCGAAATACCGCCCGTTTATAGAACCCACCCCCAGCGCGCGTCATCCTTACGTTTGAATTAATACACATCTATGGAATTACGTAAGAGAGGATCGTCCCATGAGCTACAAGACCGTTTGTGTTGCCGGCGGCGGCGTGTTGGGAAGCCAGATTGCCTTTCAGGCTGCCTACTGCGGCTTTGATGTAACGATTTGGCTGCGCAGCGAGGGCAGCATCGGCCGCACCCAGCCCAAGATCGATCACGTGCGCAAGGAGTACATCTCGGCAATCGAGGGCATGGCGGACGGTACGGGCGAGTGGTGCGCCGGTATCGCCGATGGCACCCAGCCCTTCGACAAGGAAGCGGCGCTCGCCGCCGTCGAGCGTGCCTACTCCACACTCAAGCTGGAGCTCGATCTTGCCAAGGCCGTGGCCGACGCCGACCTGGTCATCGAGTCTATGGCCGAGGACACCCAGGCAAAGATCGACTTCTACAAGAAGCTCGCCCCGGTTCTGCCGCAAAAGACCGTCATCGTGACCAACTCATCCACGCTGCTGCCGAGCACCTTTGCCAAGTACACCGGCCGTCCCGAGAAATACCTGTCGCTGCACTTTGCCAACTCCATCTGGAAGAACAACATGACCGAGGTCATGGCACAGGACCAAACCGACAAGCGCTACTTCGACGAGCTCGTCGACTTTGCCAACGATATCCGTATGCTTGCCCTGCCCGTCAACAAGGAAAAGAACGGCTACCTGCTCAATTCCATGTTGGTGCCGTGGCTGCTTTCGGGCCTTGACCTGTATGTTTCGGGTGTGAGTGACCCCAAGAGCATCGACCTTGCATGGACGCGGGGCACCGGCGCCCCCAAGGGCCCGTTCCGCGTATTCGACACGGTGGGTATCCAGACGGCCTACAACATCGTCATGCAGTATCAGAAGGTCCCGGGCCTGGTGAGCCCGCTGCTCAAGAAGATGATGATGCCCTACAACTTTAAGGCTATGGCATCCGTCCTCAAGAAAATGCTCGACGAAGGCAAGCTGGGCGAAAGCTCGGGCGAGGGCTTCTTCAGGTACTAAAAAATGATCCCTCGGGGACGGAGGAAAACGGGTCATCGCATTCCTGCGCCCCCTGTGCGTCTTGCGGCTAACAGCTCCGGCTGCCGCGAGCCTGAGCTAGCCTTAAGGGGCGTTTGTTAAGCTGCGAGTCAAATTGGACAGGGCTGGGCAAACGCCATGGTATATGAGGGAAGCGACGGTGGCATTCAAAGACGGTAACGATATGGAATTGAGTGATAAAGACAGCAGGTTGCTCACGCGCCGAGCGGCTCTTGCGGGTGCGGCGGGCGCGCTGACGCTTGTCGGGACGGGGCTCATGGGCTGCTCCGTTGTCAGTGCCGGGGCAAGCGACGCATCTGCTGCGAGCAATGAGCTCACCGACGAGCAAAAGAAGCTCCACAATCAGATCGTCGCGACCTACAACGTCGAGAAACAGGCTGCCATCAAAGAACAGCTCGATGCCGAGTACGCTGCAGGCGACTACGACGAAACTGCCCCGTTTGTCAAGCCGATCCCTTTGGTACCGACACCCTGAGGTGCTACGTGCGTTTTGCAACGACAGACCCCGTAGCCGTCACCTACGAGGTCGCCGGTCTCAAAAAAACCGACGATACGCCCAAAGTCGCCGCCTTTTCCGCACGCCCCACGGTGGCGACACGCCGGTCACGGAGCACGAGTTCAAGGTCATCGGCCTCATTCCCAACCGCAAAAACACGGTAACCCTAACCTGCATCGCGCAGAATGGCACGAGCCGTACCTCGAAATTCACCGTCAAGACGCCGACGCTCAAGGGCGAGGAAGAAGAGCAGCTCGCCGTCACGGCGGGGGGTCCAACACGCCGCTCGCCGATGCCCCCTCCGCGAGTGGCAGCCATATGGTTTAATGTTAGAAACATATAGTTGTCGCCAGCCTGCTGGCGACATTCCCCCTGATACCGGAGGTACCAAGTATGTTTTGCACTCCGTTAAACAAGTATCGGGTTGGTTGACATGAACCGCCGTACTATCTCGATAGCCCTCGCAGTGGTTTGCTTGGCTGTGCTCCTGGGCGCTGCAGGGCAGTTTGCTATAAATCGAGAAACATCCTATATGCAGGAATGCGTTTCCGAAGGCTTTGCCATTGACGGTTACTATCGGGATGACAAAACAAGTCTGGAAACCCTGGCCTTTCTTGAAGAGGATAACCATCGTTGGCAACTGGTCGACAAAGACGGCAGCTGCGTTGACGGGCAGTTTAAGCGTACGGATGATCCCAATATCCTGGTATTAAAGAAGGAAAACGGCGAAGAATTCGGCACGGTTCACGTTGCGTATATATCGCGCCGACGCAATCAGGGGCAGATTTACCTAATTAGAAATACTAAGGTGACCCGATTTTATCTTGTGAGCACCGATCCGGCGTTTACGGTGGAGTCTGGCGATGTCGATGCGGACGTCTGATTCACGGCAATAAAACAGCGAGCGGGGGCGCGGTCATGAACTACGCCCCCGCTTTTTGCTCGTATTCGTGTCGCGTCTGCGCCTCGTCGTGACTTGCGCCTACGCCCTGCGTTACCTCACATCAAACTCAACGCGATCGAGTTCGGGCACGTTGAGGTCGATGAGCTTGCGGGCAACGCGGCGGTCGTGCGCCCCGAGCGCCTCGCTTGTCGTCACATGGGCGACAATCTCGCGTTCGACGATGCCCTCCTCGTCCCCTTCGGTAGCCGAGGTCTCGACGGCGACGGTGTAATCCTCAAAGCTTGGCAGCACCGCGGCAAGCTCGCGCGTGGTTTCGGTGACGCCGTAGCCGTCCTGTACGCCGGCCTGCGCCGAGCCAATGGAACCCGCGGTCATAACGATGCAGGGGATGGCAAAGATCACCGTTCCCACGATGATGTGGCGGCGCACCTTGCGCGATAGCTCGTCGACCTCGGCGTTTTCCTCGGCGGTCACGATGCCGTCGCCGTTCAGATCGCGCTTGAGCGGTACGCGCAAAAGAAGTAGCACGGCTTCGGCAGCCAGTGCGATAAAGACCACGTTGATGCCAAACTCATAAAGCGCCGAGAGAAACAGTGACCCGCTTGCGATGGCGATGCCATAGCCCGCCGCGCACAGGGGCGGCATGAGCGCGGTTGCCACGGCCACGCCCGCGATAAGCGTTGCTGGCTCCTGGTCGCGTGAGTTGCCTAGGCCGCCTGCAAAGCCGCCGGCGAGCGCGACAGCGAGGTCCCACACGGTGGGCGTCGAGTTGTCGATGATGGCGGCCGTGGTGGTGCCAAGGGGCGAGAGCTTAAAGTACAACGTGGACGTGAACAGGCAAAAGGCCATCTGTAGAGCCAAGCCCGCGACGGCCTCGACGGTGATCTCGCGGTCGAGCGTGGCAATGCCGTATGCCATGGCAAGGACCGAACCCATGAGCGGGCAGATGAGCATGGCGCCCACGATGGCGATGTCCGAATCGATATCGAGGCCAATACTTGCGATTAACATCGCGATGATGAGGATGCACAGGTGAGTGCCAGTCAGACGCGCCCCGTTTACAAAACGCTTGCGGATCACGTGATAGGGTGCGCGTCCCTCGCGAATGTTGAACGCGCGCTTGAGGAAGCGGGTGACGTTTTCCATGGCTTCGCTATGAGCAGGGCGGATGCCGTGACGCCGATGATGACGCTCACGCAGTCGTTCGATCTGTTGTTTATCGAGTTCCATGTCCACCTCGTTCTGGCACGGGCCGCGCAACGCGCCCGTTGTCCTAACTCTACACCGTGGCGGACGAGGTGTCTGTTGGATGCGGAATCCGATAGGGCGGATGACGCGGGAGCAAATGCAAATCACAGGTTCAATTTGATCCCGCAATAATATGATGCACCAGCTCCTACATATGTGACGAAATTGTGAAGCACGAGAGCGTGAATTTCAAAAAATACGCTGGTCGCCAATGTTGCGCAACAGAATTCAAAAATCGACAGCTACCGTTTGATACGTATGGATACATCCGTGTCAAAGGGAGAAAGCCATGGCAAACTACAGTCCACAACACTTTGGGCCTCGGGCCAAGACTGTCAACGTCAAGGGCGTTGCTAACCGCGCCGTCGCAACCGTTTTGACGGCGGGCCTCATTGCTCAGCCGCTTATGTCGCCGCTGGCGGCAATCGCCGCACCGTCAACCGATAACGGCGATTCTGTTCAGGGGGGGGGTAGTTCTGTAGAGAACACCGTTGCCGCCGGTAACCAAGCGGTCGTAAAGACGGCTGCCCAGCTGGCCGAGGAGTCGGCAAAGCAGCTCAAGGACGCTCAGGCCGCCTACGATGCCGCCCAGAAGAACGCCGATGCGGCGGGCCAGTCTCAAAAGCAGGCGCAGCAGCAAAAGAATCAGGCCTCGCAGGCTGTGAGCGACAACGAAATCGAGCAGAACGCAGCAGAAGTCGCCGCGCTCCAGGAGAAGATTGACGAGCTCAAAGCCGCCGTCGAAAAGACCGAGCAGCAGCAGAAGAAGCTGGGCGACCTGAACGATCAGCTCGATCAAGCCAACAAGAGTGTCGAGGATAAGACCCAGGCGCTCAAGGACGCCAAGGCAAAGCAGGATGAGGCCAAGAAGGCCCTCGACGATGCCCAGGCCAAGCTCGAGGCCATGGGTATGGACGAGTACGAGGCCGCCAAGAAGGCCGTCGAGGACGCGCAGGCAAAGCTCGATGACGCCAATAAGGCCGTTACTACTGCACAGGCCAATCTGGACCAGGCCAAGGCTGCCGAGGCCAGCGCCCAGCAGGAAAAGCAGAATACCGAGGCAGCTTTGACGACTGCCCAGGCCAAGAAGCAGGAGACTGCTGCTGCTCTCGCAGCCGCAACCACCGCGCGCGATAACGCCCAGCAGAAGTTCAACCAGGCGCAGGCCGCGCTCGATGCTGCCGTCTCGGGTACGGGTGTTGACCTGAGTGCGCTTGAGGCCGCCGAGAAGGCCGCCGCTGGTGAGCTTAAGACCGCGCAGGCGGAGCTCAATGCCGCGACGGATGCCGACGCTACCGCCCAGGCGAACCTGCAGGCGGCCCAGAATACCGCCACCGCCGCGCAGGAGAAGGCCAGCGCCGCCAACGCTGCCGTGGCATCTGCCCAGTCTGCATACGATGCGGCAAACAAGGAGTACAAGGACGCGGCCAGTAAGCGTGACACCGCGAAGTCGGCATACGAGCAGGCCCAGCAGACCGAAGCCGACAAGAAGGCGGAGTACGACCGACTCGTCGAGGTCCGTCAGCAGAAGCGTGCTGAATACGATGCAATTTGCGCCGAAGTTATATCGGCAAAGAGCGCTTATGATGCCGCGAGCGCTGAAGTCGACAAGCTTAACCAGCAGATTGCCGACCTCAAGTCGAACATGACCGTAGACCAGAATGTCATCAGCCAGGGTATGTTCGGCTTCATGAACTACATCATCGGCGGCAGCCAGTTCACAGCCACGCAGAAAAAGAACGCCCAGGATGCCGTATCGATGCTGACCGGTGCTGAGGGCAAGGCCGAATGGTATGACCAGTACGTCGATCAGGACATGTCTCGCGACACCAACCCGCTTTCCTTGGAGCAGATGCGCAACGCCTTGACATATCTCGACACCCAGAACAACCTCCGCAAGGCGAACGGTCAGTCGGCGCTCAGCGTCAGCCTCCGCATGACTGCGGCAGCCGCCCTTAATACATCATATTCATCGAACATCTGGGGACACTCGAACTGCTACTGGGATAACGGTGAAAATCTTGCTGGCGGTGGCGGTGCATATACCGGCGGCGAGACTGAGGACACCCTAGGCTGGCCCTACACCGGTCTCTATACCCAGGAGAAGGAGGCATTCGATAAGTACGCCAAGAAGAATGGTGACCTTGAAAATCATCGATATGATTCCTACTATATCTCCCAGCACTACACAAGCATCTCCCAAGAGTGCGGGCACTATCTCAACATCATCGATGCCGGTACGAAGGCTATCGGCATCGCGACCGGTAGCGGTAAAAACACCGATTCCGAGGTAACCATCTTCGATTACAGCTCTTTTGACAGTCAGGCTGATTTCACTGTCTCCGAGTTCAAGAAGCTCCTGAACGACTACATCGCTTCCGCCTACAATGCAGGCGGCACGCAGGAGCAGAAGGAGCAGCTGAAGCAGCTTCAGAATAAGCTGGCAGAGGCGCAGAAGAATTATGGTTCGACCAGCAATGCCTACTACGCTGCCGTCAATAAAAAGGATTCCGCACGCGACGCCTATACCGCGGCCGACACAAACGTGAACACTGCCAAGGGCGAGTACGAGAAGGCTAAGTCCGGCACCGCCGCCGCGAAGACGGCATACGACGCCGCCGAAGCCAAACTCAAGGGTGTCGACGTCAAGACGCCCCAGACCAAGCTCGACGCCGCCAAGAGCGAGGCCGCTACTGCCCAGGCAGCTCTCGATAGGGCAAACGCCACGCTTGCTGACAGCAAGACGAAGGCAGCCGAGGCCGCTGCTCACAAGGCGAAGGCTCGCAGCGCCCGCGACGCCGCCAAGGTAAAGTCCGATCAGGCCAACGAGGCGTATGACAACGCTACCGCTTCGGTCAAGGACCTTGCCGCCAAGTGCGATGCCGCCAAGACGGATCTTGCGAACAAGCAGGGCACGCTTAACGATGGCAAGAAGGCCGACGACACTGCCCAGGCTGGCGTTGACAAGGCTCAGGCCGCAGATGTGCACGCCGCGACCGCTCTTTCGGGCGCCAAGCAGGCAGTTGCCGCCAAGACGCAGACCCTGTCCGACGCACAGGCGAAGGCCAAGGCCGCCGAGGACGAGCTTGTCACCGCAAACAAGGCCTTCGAGCGCTTCGCCGGCGCCCAGAAGGCGGTCGACGACGCCAAGGCCGCCTATGACGCTGCCGTCGCCGGTGTCGCCGATGCCCAGAAGCAGCTCGAGGCCGCCAACGAAGCCGTCGTCGATGCGAACTTCGAGATCGTCAAGGCCAAGGCCGAGCTTGCCAGCGATGAGGCACTCAAGGCCGATCTTGAGGCTGTCGACCACAAGGCCTCTCTTGCCGCGGGCACGACGGGTAACGAGAAGCTGGTCAAGCTGAACGCTGCCTACGCTCGCTATAAGGCTGCCGTCGATGCCGCCGCTGGTCTCAAGGCTGCTCTGAGCGATGCCGATGCCAAGCTGTCCGATGCCAACGACGCCTATGCCGCCGCGCTTGCCGAGCTTGGCGATGCCAAGGATGCCCTGGCTGCCGCTCAGGCCGAGTACGACAAGTATCATCCCAAGGCTGAGCCGCAGGCCAAGCCTCAGGTTGCGCAGGCCGCTGCAAAGGCTCCTGTCGCCAAGAAGAAGGCCGCGGACGGTGCGCTCGCCCAGACTGGCGATGACTCCGCGCTTGCAGGTGAGGTTTTCGTTATCGGTGGCATTACGCTCGTTGCTGCGGGCGTGACGCTGGGCGATCGTCGTCGCAAGCAGATGTAGCGTTTCGAGCGTAGATTCTGCAACGAACTTCGGTTCATAGCGGGACCGTCTCGATAGCCAAACGATAAGGCCGGCGCGCTGTCATACGCAGCGCGCCGGCCTTTCTTTGCGTTGGTATCAAAAAGCCCGGTCGGCAGCCGCAGAAGCTATCGACCGGGCAAGCCGTAGGCAATATGGTCGCTGTCGAGCAACTGCTCAGCTTATCCCAGCAGGCTCAGACCAACAGAGACAAACGCCAGGATAACGCCGACGATGGACTCGCCGCCGAGCAGGCCGCTGGCAACGACCAGGCCCTGTTCCTGGAAGGCGGCGTCCTTGGTGGCCTTCTCTTCGTCCGAAAGGCCGGCAGCGGCGTCGCGGTGGGCGGACCACTTGTCGTAGGCGAGCTTGACGCAGGAGCCCAGGAATGCCGTGAGTGACATGTAGAACGGCAGGTACACGCCCAGGCCGATCATCATGGCCGGAATGCCGAGCCAGTACATGACGATGCCGGCGATAAAGCCGCCAGCGAACCACGGCACGCTCGGGATGCCCGAGACCATGGTGGCGACCACACTTGCCTGCGCGGCAACAAAGCTCTTGTCGGGGCCAAAGGCGTCCGGACCATAGGCGGTGACGAGCGCGACCATGACGGCTGCGGCGACCAGGGCACCCACGATGCCGCCAATGGCCTGGCCGATCCACTGCGCACGCGGGTTGGTGCCCAGCACGGCGCCGGCCTTAAAGTCGTTCATGACGTCGCCCGCAAGGCCGCATGCCACGGCCACGATGCCGGCGATAAAGAACAGCTTGACCTGGGCGATCTGTGCGAAGGCTGCCACGATGAGCATGACGATGAGGCCGAAGATCTCCATGGGGTCGATGCCCGTCTGGCCGCAGCTCTGCGCGCTCATGATGGTGGTGACAAAGGTGAACAGCGTCACGATGACGGCCGGAACGGGGCCAAGGTCAAGCACGATGGCGATGATCACGGCGATGGCGGCGGCGCCCAGGCCGATGATGCCGGCGTCGAGCTTAAGGGAGCCCGAGATGAGCGATTGCTCGTCGGTGTCGGTGGAGCTGTCGGCGGCAAGACCGCGGACGATGCCGGCGACCTGCGGCAGGATGTCCTTGAGGACGACGGCGACGCCAAAGCCCATCATGAGGCCCATGCCCAGGGACTTGACGATGCCCTGCGCGGTCACAACGTCGAACAGACCGGCAGCGGTGCCGCCCACGATGATGCCAAAGTTACCTAGCAGCGCGCCGGCAAACCAGAAGGCAACCGGGGCGAAGCCAACCAAAAAGCCGATGGAGAGCAGCATGGGCGAGTTATAGATGGCAAAGGTCACGCCGGGGATATTGAGCGTGCACAGCATGCTGGGCACCACGCCCAGAGCGTCGCGAAGCACGCTGTAGATGCCTGCGATGGCCATGGAGCCAAAGAGCTGCTTGCCGGTCTTGCCGCCGGCCTCGGTGGCGCGCAGTGTCTGAGCTGCGGCATTGCCGGTGGGAAACTCCAGCGCGGCGTCCACGATAAAGTGGCGGTGGATGAGCGCCGTTGCCAGCAGGCCCAAGATGGTGCCGACGAGTGCCACGATAAACATGTCGAGCCAGCTGATCTGGTCGGCATAGCCCAGCATCCAGGCGCCCGGGATGGTAAACGCCAGGCCGCCGGCGACCATGGCGCCCGCGGACATGATGGTGTGGGTGACGTTGGCCTCGTTGAGGCTGGCGTTGCCCATGAGCTTCAGGAAGAACAGCGAGATGACGGCAGCGAAAATAATCGGCCAGGGGAGTGCACCCATCTTGAGGGCCGTGTAGGCCGAGCTTGCCGTGATGATCACGCAGCCAAGGACGCCGATGACGACGCCGCGCAGCGTGAGTTGCCCGCGCATCGAAGCGCGGTTCGAGGGATTGCTCATATAAAACTCCTTTGCGTATATCCGCTTCCCCCGGGAGCGCCGTTACGGATACGGCGCGGGAAGTCGGGTTACCAAGGGCCGCCGCGTGAGCTCGCAAACGACCGCGCACCAGTATAGCCGCAAGCTAGTCATTTTGGGATGACTGGTTTAGGTAGGCGATATACTGCTGGACAGACGAAAGGAGCGCCGACGATGCTTGATGGGTGCGCATATATATTGACGGTCGACGTAGGCAACACGTTCATTCGCTTTGGCCTGTTTGCCGAGGATTCGGCCGCGGCGCAGGAATGTCCGCTTGCGACATGCGAGATCACGACGCCGTCGAGCATTACGGCCGACGAGGCACGCATGCGTCTCGTGCAGGTCATGGCCGCACTGGCGGCCGATGCGGGCATGCCGGGTGCGCTTGTGCCCGCGGCTGCTGTGCTGAGCTGCGTGGTCCCGGCGCTCGAGCGCCCGTGGAAGGCGGCACTTTCCCGCACCTGCACGGGGCGCGTGCTCACCGTGGGGCCGGGACTTAAGACCGGCATGCCCGTGCACTACGACGATCCAGCCGAGATCGGCCCCGACCGCATCGCCGATGCCGTGGCGGCCCGCGCCGTCTACGGCTCGCCGTGCATCGTGATTGACCTGGGCACGACGACCAATATCGAGGTCATCGACGCGCACGGTACCTTTGTGGGCGGCGTTATCGCGCCGGGGCTGGCACTCGGCGCCCGTTCGCTCTCGGCGGCAGCAGCGCGCCTACCCCAGGTTGAGCCCTCGGCGCCCACACATGTAATCGGCCACAACACGCGTGAGGCCATGCGCTCGGGTGTGGTTTTGGGCGAGGTAGCCCGCATCGACGGCATGCTCGACATGGTGCTTGCCGAGATGCGCGCGACCAAGGCCGCGGGGGAGGGCGATGTGCCTATCGTCATTACCGGCGACGATGCCGAGGCACTTGCGGCGCTGGTCGGCCATAGCCTGACGGTAGACGACGCGCTGACGTTGCGGGGTCTCGCCGAGCTCTACCGCATCAACCAAAAGCCCCGCCGCGCGTAGGGCGAGGGGCTGGTGGGATAAGCGCCCCTACCTTTCACCTGCTACAATGGGCCAAACTATTGCGATTTCGGAGGTGTCTGCCATGTCGGACGATCTTCATCAAACCGCGTCGGGCAAGCGCCGCGACGTTATTAGCTGGGACGAGTTCTTTATGAGCGTGGCCATCGCCGCGCAGCGCCGTAGCAAGGACCCCAACACGCAGGTGGGAGCATGCATCGCCAGCACCAACCACCGCATCCTTTCGGTGGGTTACAACGGCACGCCCTCGGCGCTCAACGACGACTTTTTCCCGTGGGGTACGAGCGATGACCCGCTGCAGGACAAGCACAACTACGTGGTCCATGCCGAGGCCAACGCCGTGCTCAACTACCGTGGCTCGCTCAAGGACCTCGAGGGTTCCACGGTCTACGTCACGCTGTTCCCGTGCCACGACTGCGCCAAGATCCTGGCGCAGGTGGGCGTGGGCGAGGTCGTCTACCTGGACAATAAGTATGCCGACACCGATGACGGCCGTATCAGCCGCCGCATTCTCGACTCCTGCGGCATCAGCTACCGCCAGGTCATCGTCGATGTTCACATCGGCACCGAGGGGCAGGCTCAGCAGTAGCGCGTGGCAACGCCAGCTGGCAACAAAAGGCAGCCAAAAGAGCCCCGTCCCAAATTGACTACTCGTGAAAGTCGCGTCTGCGCGCATGGACGGCTCGTGAGCGGGTACACGGCTGTAGTAACATAGCTTCTGTCCGCGGGCGCGCCCGCGTAATTGTGAGAAAGGAGCCCCTGTGGCTGTTAACGAAGAGCTGCTTAAGAAGGTTCTTGAAGAGATTCGCCCCAACCTGCAGGCCGACGGCGGCGATATGGAGTATGTGGGCGTTGACGACGAGGGCGTCGTCAAACTGGAGCTGCAGGGCGCTTGCGCCGGCTGCCCCATGAGCTCGCTGACCCTGTCCATGGGTATTGAGCGCATCCTGAAGGAGCATGTGCCCGGCGTTACACGAGTTGAGCAGGTCAATGCCTCCGGCGAGGCCGAGGACCTGTACGACGAGTACGCGCCGTTCTAAGCTGCGAAAGCTGCGGACGGCATACTCCGCATAGACGTTACGCCCAAATATGCGGCTGCGAGCGCAAGGGCCGCGGCCGCATTTGGTATGTAGGGAGTAGGAGGGTCGACATGCTCAACGACTTCTACCATATGCTTGATCCCGTCGCGATTTCGGCGGGGCCCATCACGATTTACTGGTATGGTCTGGCCTATGTGGTCGGCGCCCTGCTCACGGCGGTCGTCATGTACCGCACGCAGCGTTGCTGGGGCTTTAACATCACGATTGACGACCTGACGAGTGTCGTGGTCGGCGTGGTCTTTGGCCTCATTATCGGTGCGCGCCTGTTCTACGTCGTCTTTTACGGTGATGGCTACTACTGGGCGCACCCGCTCGAGATCTTTGCCACCAACGAGGGCGGCATGAGCTTCCATGGCGGTTTGGTGGGCGGTATTATCGGCGGCATCATCGTGTGCCGCATGTATAAGCTCGACGCATGGACTTTGGCAGACCTTGCCGTCATCGGCGCGCCGCTGGCCCTGTGCCTGGGCCGTTGTGCCAACTTTGTCAACGGTGAGCTGTGGGGCAAGCCGACCGATCTGCCCTGGGGTGTGGTCTTTGGCGGGACTGCGGGCGATATGCCGCGTCACCCCTCCCAGCTCTACGAGGCATTTCTTGAGGGCATCGTGCTCTTTTGCATTCTGCAGGTGCTCAGCCGCAAAAAGCCGCTGCTGCCTCAGGGTACGTTTATGGGCGTGTTCGTGATGGGATACGGCATCGTCCGCTTCCTCGTCGAGTTCGTGCGCGTGCCCGACGCCCAGCTTGGCTATCTGCTGGGCGGCGTCATCACGATGGGGCAGCTGCTGAGTCTTCCGCTCGTGATCGCCGGCCTGGCGCTCATCATCTTCGCGCGACACCGCAACCGTCCCCAGCGCATCTACCTCGACGCCTAACCACCACAAAGGGGACACAGGCACCTTTGTGGTGGTTTTGCTGAGTTTGATAGGTTTCTAGAAAGGCTTTCGGACTGTGAAGGATTCCGATCTCTCCACAACGGCTGCGCGCGACGCTGCCCGCATCGTCTGGTTTAAGCGCTACCCCGCCAAGCAGACGCTCATCGCATTTCTGCTCGCGCTGTTGGCGACCACGGCGTTTTCCATCGATCCCGCCCCGGTGTCGAGCAACGCAGTCTTGGCGATTGACCCCAAAGCCTCGGGCATGCTGTACGTGTGCTACGAGGTGCTCCTCTCGTTTGCCGGCCATACCGACGCGGTCATGCTGCTTGCGCTTGCCTGCCTGCTCACGCTGCCGTTTCGCTACGTGTTCTTTGGCCGTGGCGACACCTGGCGCCCATCGATTATTCTGCCGTCGCTGTTTTTCGCCATCTGCATGGTGTTCGGCCGCAGCTACGACCTTATCGACTCGGCCGAGATTGTTCTTGGCGACAAGGCCCGCATCATCTGCGCCTGGATTGGCGGCGCGGGCTGGATGCTCCTAGCGATCGTGGCCTTCTATCTGGCTTTTGAGTGCCTGGATTGGCTGAGCTCTCGGCGCATTCCGTTTTCCGAAGCGCACTTTGGCCGCGTATGGCGTGTGGCTCACGCCGTGCTCTCGGTCCATCCCTTTGCCGGGCCCTTCCTGGTGCTTATGATCGCCTGGGCGCCCACGCTCATCGCTTCGCTGCCCGGCCTTTTTATGGGAGATACGGGTGCGCAGATTCGCCAGTGGTTCAACTATCCCAACGGCACGAGCGACTACCTGCGCCTGCTCAACCCCAACGTGCTGCTCAACGGGCACCATCCCGTAGTGCACACGGCCATTATCGGCTCGTGCGTTCAACTGGGGCTTTCGCTGTTCAACAGCGCTAACGCGGGCCTCATCATCTATACCTGCGCTCAATTTGTCATCACGGCTGCCTGCATGGCCTATTCCATTTCGTCGCTGCGCAAACTGGGCGTGAGCCTGCCGGTTCGCGGTACGATCCTGCTGTTCTTTGCGTTTATGCCGATGTTCTCTAACTACGCGGCGTTGCTCACCAAAGACGTGCTCTTTGCCGACGCGTTTTTGGTGCTGCTGGTACAGACCGTCAAGCTCGTGGCATGTGGCTTGCCCCGTCGTGATGCCAATGCCGAGCGTGCGGGCGAACAGAGGCCCGTGCTCTTTGCGCGCCACGACTGGCTGTTGCTTGCGCTGGCTGCCATGGATTCCACGTTTTTGCGCAATGGCGGTCTGGTCTTTCCGTTGGCGGCCTGCGTGATTGCGGCGGCGTTTTGCGCATGGGATGTACATGTCGCCCGTCGTGCGGCTAAGCAGACGGGCACCGCGGTCTCATGCGCCACGCCGCGCTTCCGCTGGGTTGGCGTCCTCGCGGTGCTCGCACTCTGCCTTGCCTCTAATATGTACTTCACCAAGGTCTTTATGCCGGCGCACGACATCACGCCTGGTTCCAAGCGCGAAATCCTCTCGATTCCGTTCCAACAGACGGCTCGTTTCGTCCAAAAGCACGACGGCCTCAACTCGGGCGTCAACCCCACGGTAAAGGAGGACGGCACCATCGTGGAGGCTCCTTGCGACGGTTTGGTGACCGACGAGGAGCGCGCCGTGATCGACCGGGTGCTCAAGTACGAGAATCTGGGCCGCCGTTACAACCCGGATAAGTCGGACTCCGTCAAAAATTGCTTTAACGAGTACGCCTCGCAGGAGGACATCAAGGCCTATTTTGAGGTCTGGGCGCAGATGTTCAAAAAGGATCCCGAGTGCTATATCTCGGCGCTCATCAATAACTATTACGGCTACTTTTATCCGAGCGCGCGCGATGCCTGGGTCTACAGCACGGCGCGTAGTGCCGAGATCATGGCGCGTCCCGACAACCTCAAGTACTTCGACTTCCATCCGGTTGACAGCAACGTGGTGCGCTGGTGCGACCACCTGATCAATCTGTACCGTGTGGCGGTGCAGCGCATCCCGTTTATTTCGCTCACCATGAGCTCGGCCACCTATGTGTGGATTATGATCGCCGTGGTGGTCTACCTGCTGCGTCGTCATTCATGGCGTGCGCTGGCGATCTGGGTGCCGCTGTTGGGCGTGCTCGCCGTGTGCCTGATTGGTCCGTGCAACGGCTCGACCTACATGCGCTACCTGTATCCGGTCATCGCCTGCATGCCCTTCGCCATCGGCGCCACCGTCACCCGCAGTGACTTCCTCTGATTCTAACCTGGTGCATTGGGGTCAGGTTTCTTTGCTGCACCAAAGGGGCCATCATCACGACGCCTTCATTTTGGGGTTTATCTTGCAGGCCAGTAGGTATATCATAACGACGTTTGTTTATATTGCCCGAGCATCTGCGCTGGGCTTTAGGTCGAAACCGATAGGAGACACGTATGTCCGGACACTCTAAGTGGGCCACAACCAAGCATCGTAAGGGCGCGCAGGACGCCAAGCGTTCCGCCCTCTTCTCCAAGCTCAGCCGCAACATCACCGTTGCTGCCCGTCTCGGCGGTGACCCGCTGCCCGAGAACAACGCCAGCCTCGCCGCTGCCGTTGCCAAGGCCAAGGCTCAGTCCATGCCTAAGGACAAGATCAAGTCCGCTATCGACAAGGCTTTTGGTTCGGGTGCTGACGCCGCCGTCTACGAGAACATCGTGTACGAGGGCTACGGTCCCGCCGGTGTCGCCGTCTACGTCGACTGCCTGACCGACAACCGCAACCGTACCGCCGCTGATGTCCGTTCCGCCTTCTCCCACGCTGGTGGCAACCTGGGCACCTCCGGCTCCGTCGCCTTCCAGTTTGAGCGCAAGGGCCAGATCGTCGTCGCCAAGGAGATCCTGGACGAGAACGCCAAGAAGGAGACCATGATCGCCAACGGTGCTGCCGGTGACGAGGATGAGTTCATGATGGCCATCGCCGAGGCCGGTGGCGAGGACTACGAGGACGCCGGCGAGGAGTGGATCGTCTGGACTGCTGCCAACGACGTCATGGCTGTCTCCAAGGCGCTCGAGGAGCAGGGCGTCCAGGTCAAGGGTTCCGAGACCACCATGGTCCCGACCACCCCGACCGAGGTCTCTGGTACCGACGCCAAGAAGGTCCAGCGCCTCATCGACCGTCTTGAGGAGCTCGACGACGTCCAGGACGTCTACAGCACCATGGACATGACCGACGAGGTCATCGCTGCCCTCGAGGAGGAGTAGCGCCAGCACGGATTGAGCCGTGCATATCTGGGCATAATGAAGCGAGCATGCAAGCCTCGTGGAATAGATGAGCCGGATCCGCGTGCGTAGAGCACCGGACCCGGCTCTTTTATAATGATGCGAACCGTTCTGCATTTCGAGAGCCGAGATTTGAAGGGAGCGCCGCGTGCGCGTACTCAAACGAGCCCTAGCGATCGTGTATCTTGCCGCCACCATCGTGGCACTGGGTACGCTTGTCTGCCAGTTTTGGGGGCCGTATACGTATCGCTTTATGCTGTTGATGCGCGACCCCATGCCGCGCATCGTCGTCACGGCGTGCGCCAGCGTCGTGGCGATCGGCGTGCTGGTAAGCTTTTTCCGCCTGATGTTCGCTCGTCGCGAACCGTCCTGCGTGCATCCGGCGGGGGAGCGCAATATCGAGGTTACCCTTGCGGCGCTTTCTTCGTGCGCCAGGGTTGCTGCCGAGCGCGACGACCGCGTGATGGTCGAGCATGTCGAGGCTCGCGTCCAAGGCCCCGACGATTCGCACGTCCGTTTTAAGGTCGAGGCTATCGCGCTTGACGATAAGGACGTGGCATCTCTGGCTACCGCGATGCAGCAGCGCATCGAAGAAGCCTGCGATACCATGCTCGGCGCGCCGGGTACGACCGCGCGCGTCCGTTTTTTGCCGTCCAAGACTACCGTCCAGACCGTGGAGGTTTCCGGTGAGTGATACCAATCAAGATAAGACCGCTCGTACGCCGCGCCTGACGATTGACCAGAGCGCCACGTCGGCGAGCGAACCTGTTGATTCCAAAGCAGAGGCAACCGAGTTACAAGACGCGGCAGCCGCGGATTTTGACGAGGCTATGGGTCTCATCAAGGGTACGGGCGCTGCCATCTGGAGCTATGCTGTGCGTCATCCCAACACCACGCTCGGCGCCGTCGCCGGCTTTATCCTCGCCGTGTTGGTGCTCACGTTGGGCCTGTGGGACACGCTCGTCATTGCATTCTTCGTGCTGATCGGCGCTGTGATCGGCCAAATTCGCGACGGCGAGAACGGGATCGTCAACTTCTTCGGCCGTCTGTTTAGCGGCCGCTAATATGTATTCGACTGTCGCATCCGCGGCAGGCATAAGGAGGAACCATGGCTTTTAATACGAAGGTCGATGTAGCCGATACCGAGCTCGAGGAGAACGAGGCGGTCGTCGCCGAAGCTGAGGATGTGACGCTCGAGGATGAGGCTCTCGTCGAGGCCGAGTCCGATACGGATGAGGACGACGAGGAAGCGGATGAGTCCGAGGACTCGTTGACCTATTCCAACGGCGTGATCGAGAAGATCGTTGCCATGGCCACCCGCGAGGTTCCGCACGTTCTGGGCATGAAGGGTAACCTCATGCACTTTGTGCAGGAGCAGTTTGGTGCCGAGAATCTGACCAAGGGCGTGACGGTCGAGGTCACCGACGATAATCGCGTGGTCGTCAACATCTCCGTCATCATCGAGTACGGCGCCTATGCGCCCGCGATCTTCGACGATGTTAAGGCACGTGTCACCGAGCGCCTTGCCGCGATGACCGGCCTTGAGGTGGCGGGCGTCAACCTGCGCATCGAGGACGTCATCACCCCCGAGGAGTACGAGCACCGCACCAGCCAGCACGAATAACCTTCCAAAAAGGGACAGGTTTGTTTTGGCAGGTTTTATCTGCGAAAACATTAAACGGCCGACCGCGCAAGCAAAAGCGTGGCCGGCCGTTTTTGTACGCTCCCGATATAGTCATACCGCTCGTCTAACTAAGGGTTGCAATCCCCACGTTCCGCGTTACTCTAATGGGCGCATTGTTTCCAAATTGTTAACGAGGGGTTGCCGTAATGGCCGACGAGCACGAAACAGAAAGCAAGGCATGGGCAATTGAGGCCGCTGCGGCAGAGGCGGCGTCGCGTGCTGCCGAGGAGGTGCATCGTCCTCCCGTAGTGCCGATGGAACGCGTGGTCGATCGCGATGTTATCGAGCGGGGCGAGCGCGCTGGTCGCAAGCGCAGCCAGGAGCCGGGCTTTCCGCGCTTTTTTGCCGAGCTCAATTTGGGCCTGATCCTCACGGCCTTTGCCATCGTCGCGTTTAAAACCCCTAATCACTTTGCTTTTGGCGGCACCTCGGGCGTGTCGGTCATTCTGTCCACGCTGTTCCCGACCCTGCCCGTCGGCGTCTTTATGTGGATTATCAATGCGGTCCTGGTCGTTCTGGGCTTTATCTTTTTGGAGCGCAAGGCAATCCTGTGGAGTGTCTTTGCCTCGTTTGCGCTGTCCGCCTATGTTTCGCTGTTTGAGCTCTTTATTCCGACCGATGTCTCGATGACGGGCGATATGTGGCTCGACCTGTGCTTTGCCGTGATTCTGCCGGCGCTCGGCAGCGCCATCGTCTTTGATATTGGTGCCTCGACGGGCGGCACGGACATCCTCGCCATGATTCTCAAACGCCGCACGACGCTTGAGATCGGCCGTGCGCTGCTGCTGGTCGATATCGGCATCGTGACCATCGCGGCCTTCTTGTACGGCCCGCGCGTCGGTCTGTATTGCGTGCTCGGCCTGTTTGCCAAGACGCTCGTGGTCGACAAGGCCATCGAGAGCATTCACCTGCGCAAAGTCTGCACAGTCATTTGTTCCGAGCCCCTTAAGGTCGAGGAGTTTATCGTCAAGCATCTCAACCGTACGGCGACTATCAGCCGCGGCTACGGTGCTTTCTCGGGCAAGTGCGTGACGGTGATCATGAGCGTGCTAAGCCGTCGCGAGGCCGTGCAACTGCGTCGCTACGCGCGCGAGATCGATCCGGGTGCCTTTATCACGATTGTCGACAGCTCCGAGATCGTCGGCAAGGGTTTCCGCGGAACGAACTAACGCGGTCGAGCTCATCAAACAATCGAATAGCGCCCTGCGCATTGCAAATGCGTCATGTTGGAGTATTTGTCCCCACATTGGGTGATAATGATGCCAAAGACATCGTTTGCGATCCAGATGATTCGTTCAAGATACGAAGGGATGATTCTATGTTCTGCTCGCAGTGTGGCGCCCCCATGGGCGATAACGACAAGTTCTGCGGCACGTGTGGTGCCCCCAATGCCGGTGCCGCAGCCTCTGCCCCTCAGGGTCAGCCCCAGCAGTTTGTTCCGCAACCGCCCGTGGCGAATGCGTCCAAGGGCTGTGTGGCTCAGGCGTTTGAGGATATGACCAAGACTCCGGGCGTGCTGCAGCGCGTGTGCCAGATTGCCTTTTTGCCGGCGCTGATTTGTGTTGTGTCGGTACTCGTGCTGTTTATTCCCGTTATTGGCGGCATTGCAGCTGCCATCGGCTTTTTGGCAGCTTGCATTGCGAGCGTGTGTGGTTCCGGCTTTGGTATTGAGTGGGGTCGCGATCTGTCGCTCAAGGTTGATGGCGGTATGGATCGTCCACTCATGCGTTCCACGTCGTTTGGCCTCGGAGTCTTTTCGAGCGTTATCTCGGTCGTGCTCGAGGTTATCGCTGCCATTCCCGTTATCGGTGTAGTGCTTTCGCTGGTGGAGAGCGTGGTAATTGGCGCCGCGGGCTCTTATTCGTATTACGGCTCCTATGCACTCGAGGCAGCGCTGTTTGGCTCGCTTGGCCTGCTTGTCCTGGCTATGATTGCCACGGCGGTCTTGGGGGTCTTCTTTAAGATGTTCGCCGACATTGCCGTGATGCACTTTGCGGTGACCGGTCGTGTCGAGAGCGCGTTTTCGCTCGACAAGGTCTGGGCGGCGTTTAAGCACAACAAGACCAAGCTGTTCTGCGCTTCGTTCCTTCCCGAGTTTTTGACGGGTCTGGTCGCCAACGTTGTCACATGGATCCTGACGCTCGTCTTCGGCGCCATTGCCTCTGTCGGTATGTATAACTACTACTACCGTCCTTCGGCTATTGAGGCGCTTGTTACCGGCGGTGGCATCACGCTCGTATTGTTCTTGGTGCTGACGGCGTTTGTCACGGTATTCCTTACGGTCTTTGGCAAGATGCTCAAGCATCGTGCCGTTGGCTATTGGGTTGCGCGCTACGCAAGCGAGTGGGCCGACGAGGACAAGGACGACGTCCTGACTTTTGTGCTGCCGTTTGAGAAGAAGTCTGCTCCGGCTGGTTTTAGCGCCGACGCAGCGCTCGTATCCGATTCCGCTGCGGCGCCTGCGCCCGAGCCCGAGCCCGAGCCCGAGCCCGAGCCTGAGTCTGAGCCTGAGCCTGAGCCCGCGCCCGTGCCCGTGCCTGAGCCCGAGCCTGCGCCAAGCTCCGACGAGGACCCGCAGGACGAGTGACCCTGCCACCTGCCATTTGGGGACGGGGTAGAAACGGTAGAAATAGCGCTTGACAAATGAGCGGGGGAGGACGTGTCGAAACGTCCGCCCCCGCTTTGATATCGCGATGTGGCTATGACTGCGAGATGGCCGCGAATCGACTACTCGCCGCGCTTCTCCTCGCGGCGAGCGGCGGCACGTGCATCGTGGATGCCCTTGATCGCGGCATGGCGTGCCGTGCGGGCGTCATGGATGGCGTCGCGAGCCTCGGCGGTCGTTGCCTTGGCAGAGCGCAACTTGGCGGCCAGGTCGGGGTTGGTTTCGGCGACCGCGGTGATCGCGGGGCCGTCGAGCTCCTCTTGCGTGGGCTCGGCCAAAAAGTCGATGGCATACTGGGCGGCCACCATGGAGCCCTTTGCCAGCACAGTCTCGTCGATCTTGTAGAAGCAGGAATGTTGGGCGTACGTGGCGCCAATCTTGGGGTTGCGCGTACCTACAAAGGCGAGCACGCCCGGTACACGGCGCAGGTACTCCGAAAAATCCTCGCCCGAAAGTGTGCCGCGATAATGGCCTTCGCCGGCTGCACCCAGGCACTTGACCACGGCCTGACGACAACGCTCGCTCGAGGCGGCGTCGTTTTCGACCTTGTAGTTGGCGATGGTGTAGTCGGTGAGCTCTGCCTCGGCGCCCAAGGCGGCCGCGGTATGCTCCACGATGCGGCGCATGAGCTCCGGCATTTCCTCGTGGGTCGAATCTCCGTAGGTGCGCACCGTGCCGGCGAGGTAGGCCGTGCCGGCGATAACGTTGCGCGCGGTTCCGCCGTGCAGCTCGCCGACGGTAATGACGGCCGGCTCGTAGGGGCTGATCTCGCGCGAAACGATGGTCTGCAGGGCATTGACGATCTCGGCGGCCACCATAACGGCGTCGTGGCCGCGCTGGGGCATGGCACCGTGGCATGAGGTGCCGCGAACATCGATGCGGAACCAGTCGGTATTGGCCATGCGCGGTCCGGGCTCGCAGCTCACGGTGCCGGCGTCGACCTCACTCCAGATGTGCGCGGCGTAGGCGCCATCGACGCCGTCGAGCACGCCCGTGCCGATCATGAGCTTGGCGCCCTGGCCGTTTTCCTCGCTGGGTTGGAAGACGATGCGGACTTCGCCGTGGATGTCGTCGGTCATATGGCGCAGGATTTGCAGCGTGCCGAGCATCATGGCGATGTGGCAGTCGTGGCCGCAGGCGTGCATGCAGCCCTCGTTGACGCTGGCAAACTCCTCGCCGGTCTGCTCGGTGACGGGCAGGGCGTCGATATCCGCGCGCAGCAGGATACGGCGGCGCGGCGTGCCGTCCTCGCGATAGGCGTCGTGCGCGGTGCCGCGAAGGGTCGCCACCAGACCCGTCTTAAGGGGACGCTCGTAGGGGATATTCATGGCGTCGAGCTGGTTGGCGATGTCAGAAGTCGTGCGCTCTTCGACGAGGCTCAGCTCCGGGTGCTTATGGAAGTGCCGACGCTGCTTGATGATGTAGGGTTCAAACTCGGCGGCGATATCTTGGATGGCTGCGGTGACGTCGTCAGCCGCACGAGCCTCGGTCGCCGCCATAATCTGCTGTGCCTTGGTCTTCGTCATAGTCGATTTGCTCCTTACTGGTTTATCGCAAAATCGTACAAGCTCTTTCCAGTATGCCACCTGCCACTTGGCCTGGCAAAGCTGCCGTTTGCCGCTTGGCATTTTGTAACCGAGGCGGGGGAGTACACTCGGGGGTGTTGAATTTCCTGCCAGAGATGGGGATGCCCATGCAACATATCGATCGGATTATCCGCTCCAAGAACGTCTTTACCGCGCAAGACGGCATCGATACTGCCCGTGAGCTGGCGATTGCCATCGCAGGCGACCGTATCGTCGCAGTCGGTGCGCCCGATGACGTGATCGCCGCCGCGCCTGCCGCCACGCCGGTTATCGACTACGGCGAGCAGTTTGTCTGCCCCGGTTTCCATGACGCTCATCTGCACTTCTTCCATACCTCGGTCGGTTCCTCGCCATACATGCTCATGGATATGGGTACGTCCGAGGCGGCGCTGGTGCAACATGCGCTCGAGTTTTCCCAGGACCTGCCCGATGACGCCTGGGTTGTGACGCAGGGCTGGCGCGACTACCGTTGGGACCCGCCCGAGCACCCTACCAAGGCGTCGCTCGATGCGGCATTCCCCGATCGTCCCTGCGTTATGTACTCGGGCGACGGGCACACGCTGTGGCTCAACAGCCGCGCACTCGAGGCGCTCGGCGTTACGCGCGACAGCGAGCCTCCGGCGGGTGGCAGTTACGACAAAGATGCAAATGGCGAGCTTACGGGTATCGCCCACGAGGCGGCTGCTATGCAGCTGCTGCCGCGCTGCCTGGAGTGGCTGGGCGAGGACCGCATCGCGAGCGCTTACGCCGACCAGATGAAGCGTATGGCCGAGCAAGGCATCACCTCAATCTGCGATATGTCGCTCATGCCCATGCCGGGCTGCGACTTTATTCGCGACGATGTTTACGACAAGCTGCAGGCCTCCGGCAAGCTGGGCATCCGCGCCCATCTGTTTCCCACGCTGCTGGATGACCAGTCGCGCTTGGAAGAACTCCAGACCCGCTACGCGAACAACGCGCTGCTCTCGGCGCCAGGCTTTAAACAGTTCTTCGACGGCGTGTCGAGCGAGCATACCGCATACCTCACTGAGCCCTATACCAACCCGCGCTTCCCGGGCGACCAGGGCCGCCTGACGGTCCCTGTCGAGCGTATGCGCAAGTTGGTTTTGGCGGCAGCCGAGCGTGACCATACCGTGCGCATCCACGTTATCGGCGACGGTGCCATCCATGCCGCACTCGATATCTTTGAGGAGGCGGCAGAGCTCTACGGCTTGCCCCAGCACGGCCACAATACGCTTGAGCACCTGGAGAATCTGCTGCCTCAGGACATCGATCGTCTGCGCAAGCTCAACGTCATTGCCTCGAGCCAGCCTTGCCACATCACGCTCGACCCGGGTGGCCCGGAGCGCGACCTGGGCCTGGAACGCAGCCGCATCATGTGGCCGTTCGCAACTTATCAGCAGCGCGGTATCCGTCAAGCTTTCGGTACCGACAGCCCCATCACGGCCGTTACCAGCATGAACGTGCTCTACACGGCTATCACACGCCAAGATCCCCGCAGCCACTGGCCCGAGGGCGGCTGGCTGCCGAGCGAGCGTATCGACGCGGCAACGGCCCTGCGCAGCTACACGCTTGGCAGCGCGTACGCAGCGGGCGACGAGCAAAACCTCGGCAGCCTAGAGCCCGGCAAATACGCCGACCTGGTAGTCCTGGACCAAAACCCGCTCACCATCGACCCCCAAGAGCTGCAAGCCACCAAGGTTCAGGCCACCTACCTGGCGGGCAACTTAATCTACGAGCGCTAATATTCATGCCGTACCGTTAAACGCGGCTCGGGCAGCATATTTTGGGATGGCGCTCGAGCCGCGTTTGTTTGCCGATGGGGGTTCGTTAGGAGCGTCCCCTCTCTGCTGGATTTGGGCACAGGGTGGAAGCGCTGCTGCTCCGCGCGCTCAATTGGGACATCGGCGATGCTTTCTCTTAGCGTTTTGCATACTTCCAGTTGCAGATTGCAAAAAAAGTTGAGATGTTCTTTCCGGTCCTGATGTACCCCCGCCTGGGCCGTGCAAAAAATGGAGTATTCAGCACCGTGAGCTCTGCCGGTGCCGCTGCAGTCGGGTGGCATTGCGGAGATCGACGTCATTTTGGGGTCCGGTGCGGCGCGAGGCACGCTTTTTTGTCCTGACGGGGTTTGCCCGTCGACCCAAATCGCCGGTCAAAGGCGTTCTTGGGACCAATATGGTGTGTCCGGCGCGTATGCAGCCGTCCTGGCCTGCTGAAAACTCCCAAAAATGCACGCTGCTCCCCAGGGGACCCGTGCGAGCGGCGAAAACCATGCCCAAGTCGCTGTCCGCATCGCGATTTTGCTGCACTGACTTTTCTGAATACCGGGCCCGAGATTGGTCAACCCTAGGCTCCCGGAGCTGCGTTGGGGTCGGTTTCGTTGGCGGCCGCCTGCTTATGGGTGGCAAAGACCGAGCCTTCGTGGTCGAAGAGCTTACGATATTGCATGCGGTCCAGGCGATCGCGCGCGTTAGCGGTCTTGGCGGGAACGTACTTGGCCTCGGCTGTATACCAAACGCCGTGCGCATCCTGCGCCCCCACCACGTTTATCGCCGGCATGTGCGCTCGGTTTTGCAAGCGTGCGCGTTGGTAGGCGGTGAGCGGGGCACCGATGGCATTGAGTGCGAGTGCGCCGACGTTATTGATGCTTGTGTTGAGTTCCCCACTCGTTTGTGCGTTGCCGGCGACATCGTAGTTCGCCCAGACCACATAGCGTGTCTGCCAGATGCGCTCGGTATGGGTGGCATCGTCCTCATCGGTAAAGTAGAGGTCGTTGTAGCGGTCGGTGAAGAACGGCTGGTGGTCGCCGTACATCACTACGACGACGGGGCGGTCGAGATCACGCAGCTTTTCCAGGAAGGCGGCGAAGGCGGCATCGGACGCTTCCATGAGCGAGCAGTATTCATTGGTCCAGGTGATAACTTTGTCGGACACACCTTCGACGGCAAGGTGCAGTTGCTGGTCGGTGGGCACCAAGCCCGTGTCATAGGCGGAGTGGTTCTGCATCGTCACGTCGTGGATGAAGATCGGCTGGTCGCTCTGCTTTAGCACCTCGAGGCACTTGTCGTAGGTGGCGGCGTCGGTGACCTTGCGGCAGAGCTCGGGTGCGCCGGCGAAGTCCTCGATCGAGAGGAACTCGTCGAATCCCATGTCCGCGAAGACGTTCTCGCGATTCCAGTTGGTGGCGTGGTTGGGGTGCATGGCCACGGTGCGATAGCCGAGTCTCTTGAACTGACGGGCGAGGTTCTCGCTCGGGGCCAGGTTGTAGCTCATGAACGGGTAGACGCCAGCGCCCAGGAATGCCATGGAGTGTCCGGTTAAGAACTCGAACTCGCTGTTACAGGTGCCGGCACCGAAGGCGCTCGTGTAGCTCACTCCCTGCAGAAGCGCGTTATCGATGGCTTTGAAGCGCTCGGGCCCCTTATAGCCACAGCCCAGTTCGTTAAAGATTGAAAGGTCGGCGAAGGACTCGTTCATGATGCAGATGACTGAGGGCTTGAGCTGGTCAAACTGTTCGACGGCAGCGGCACGGGAGGAGTCGGCGATGCCGTTCGTGCCCGCGTTTCAGCGCGCGGCAAGGCGCTTGATGATCGCCGAGGCCTCACCGCTCTTGTAGTGCTTGGGTTTAGGCGGCACCATTTTTTTGCGCGCTCGAAATAAAGGTGGGGAGAAACCCCTGACTGTAATAGCTTTCGAGGGGCTTCCAGGTATGAAGCTTGATGCCCAAGGTGTCGTAATAGCTGATGAAGGCCTGCGCCCCCAGTGCGGCTCCGGCAACAAGTGCGGTACGACGGTCGACGGAGAGGGGGAGTTTGGATTTGGTTGCGACTGGATGCTCCCTCGGCGCTGTCGATGTCCCCTCGGTTGCCGGAGACGCCTTTGAGTCCTTCGATTTCAAGGACGCAGACATCGCATGGTCGATGGACTCGGGGGACGTTTCCGATGCGCGGCGCGGCGGTCGCCCACATGCATCACGCGGAATGAGGACGATAAGCGCGATTCCCAAGGCCGCGGCGGCAAGCCCCATGAAGCAGAAAGTGCTGAGCTCATAGGTGTAGCTGCCGGCGACCGTCGCAGCGGTCGAGAGGGCGAACAGGTCTCCGGGTTGGATGGGCATCGATTTGAACGTGATTACGAAGTACTCGGCGATACCGATGCTGGCGAGCGCAACGATGCCAACGATTGCGGGGGTCTTACGGCGGTGCGGCAGATAGAACAACAGGCACAAGAAGCAGAAGATGAGCAAAAGCTCCAAAAGTGCCGGTCCGGCCTGCATCTTCCATAGTTCATGGTTGGAGGGCAGCTCGAGGGCGAGCATCGAGCATATCGATGCGCCGCCGATCGTTGCCAGCGTACGGGGGTAGGGATGGTCGGTCATCCAGCTTTTCAGATCCTTCATGCTCATCTTCATCGTCTCTGTTCCTTACTCCTAGTTCAGCGTCTTCACGAGCTTCTCCAGGTTGTCGTTCATGATGGGTGGGTAATCCTCGCCGGCTTTAAGCTGTTTGTCAGTGAGCCCCTCGACGGGGTCGAGCTGGACGCATTGTCGTCAGAAGCGGCGAGAGCAAAGACCGCACTTAAAAGGGGCATATATGCCGCCGCCATGGGGCCACGGTGACGAATAGGACGCCGCTTGGGATGGCGACGGTAGATTCGGTTGTCCATAGATTGCTCCTGAATTGAAAACGGCTGCGTCGGGGTGCCGACGGCCGAAGGCGATGCCGCTGTGGCACGCGGTAGCTATTTGATTCAATTGGGAGCCGTTAATCGTCCAGACGGACCCTGAGGGATAATAGGGTGACCGGGGCATATGAAGATCGCTCGGTGCCGATGACGGCTAGGGCGGAGATCAGCAAGAGGGTGATGAACGATGTCGCGCCCACGGGGACGGTGTCACCGCCACGGGCGATCGACAGATTGCCGGCGAGCTCGGCGCAGATGGTGCAGCCCGCGCCGGTGCAGTCATGATGCAACTCATGGGCGGTTGCGATGGGGGAGAGGATGGTTACCGCGAGAAGGGCGAAGACGAGAGCCAGGGCGAGCAGGCGAGTGCGAACGGGCGGCATGGAGTCGCGTGCATCGCGATTCGGTGCTATATCTCGCCATGCCGAGGTGCTCAGCTCATCAGTCATCTGCCCTCCCTTCCTCTCATCCGGGCATATTTCATCTGGAGGATTGTAGTCTTGAGAAGCTGATTCACAAAGTTGCCGCGCTAAAACTTCATGCTTTCCGGTCCGCCTTGGGGCTGCGCATAAGTTATCCTCCGACATTCAGAAAATCTAAGTGCCAAAAAATAAGATTTTTTGACTCCGTGTTGTATAACCCGCCATTCGTGGGTACCATTCAACGCGTACGCAAACAAAAAGGGTTAATTCGCGTGGCATAACCACGCGGCCCAAAAAGGAGGAGACAAGCATGTCGTCTTTGAAGCCGCTTGCAGATCGTGTTCTGGTCAAGCCCGACGAGGCCGAGCAGAAGACCGCTTCTGGTCTGTATATCGCCAGCAACGCCCAGGAGAAGCCGCAGCGCGGCACCATCGTTGCCGTTGGTGCCGGCAAGGTCAACGACAAGGGTGAGCGCATCCCCATGGACGTCAAGGTCGGTGACGTTGTCATCTACGGTAAGTTCGGTGGCAACGAGGTCAAGGTCGACGGCGAGAAGTATCTGCTGATGCGCGCCGACGACATCTACGCTGTTGTCGAGGCCTAGTCTCGTCAGAATCTCTGATTCGTCTTTGAACGCGCCCGCCGCATAGGACTCGGAAGCGGCGACGCGAGTCACGTTTCTTTTGGAGGATTACCTACCATGGCAAAGAACATTACGTTCAACACCGATGCCCGCGCTAAGCTCGCCAAGGGTGTCAACACTCTGGCCGACGCCGTTACCGTCACCATGGGCCCCAAGGGTCGCTACGTTGCTCTGCAGCGCACGTTTGGTGCCCCGACCATCACCAACGACGGCGTTTCCGTCGCCAAGGAGATTGAGCTCGAGGACAACATCGAGAACATGGGTGCCCAGCTGGTGAAGGAGGTCGCCACCAAGACCAACGACACCGTGGGTGACGGCACCACCACCGCAACCCTGCTCGCTCAGGCCATCGTCAACGACGGTCTGCGCAACGTCGCCGCTGGCGCCAACCCGCTGGCCATCCGTCGCGGCATCGACAAGGCCGTCAACGCCGCCGTCGCCGAGATGAAGAAGCAGGCCAAGCCGGTCGAGACCAAGGAGCAGATTGCTTCCGTCGGTACCATCTCCGCCGGTGACCCCGAGGTCGGCGAGAAGATCGCCGAGGCCATGGAGGTCGTGGGCAAGGACGGCGTCATCACCGTCGAGGATTCCCAGACGTTCGACATCACCATCGACACCGTCGAGGGCATGCAGTTCGACAAGGGCTACGTCTCCGCTTACTTCGTCACGGATAACGACCGCATGGAGGCCGTGATGAAGGATCCGTACATCCTCATCACCGACCAGAAGATCTCCAGCGTCCAGGACATCATGCCTGTTCTCGAGGCTGTCCAGCGCGCTGGCCGTGGCCTGCTCATCATCGCTGAGGACATCGATGGCGAGGCTCTGCCGACCCTCGTCCTCAACAAGATCCGTGGCGCCCTCAACGTCTGCGCCGTCAAGGCCCCGGGCTACGGCGATCGCCGCAAGCGCATCCTCGAGGACATCGCCGTCCTCACCGGTGGCCAGGCTGCCCTGGACGAGCTGGGCGTGAAGGTCGCTGACATCACCGCCGATATGCTCGGTACCGCCAAGTCCGTCACCATCTCCAAGGACAACACCGTTGTCGTCGGCGGCGCTGGCTCCAAGGAGGCCATCGACGCCCGCATCGCTCAGATCAAGGGTGAGATGGAGAACACCACCTCTGACTTCGACCGCGAGAAGCTCCAGGAGCGCCTGGCCAAGCTCTCCGGTGGCGTTGCCGTCATCAAGGTCGGCGCTGCTACCGAGTCTGAGCTCAAGGAGATCAAGCA
Organism: Collinsella sp. AF05-9; assembly: GCF_003465595.1. Taxonomy (NCBI): domain Bacteria; kingdom Bacillati; phylum Actinomycetota; class Coriobacteriia; order Coriobacteriales; family Coriobacteriaceae; genus Collinsella; species Collinsella sp. AF05-9. Next base: position 54,128 of record NZ_QSBB01000004.1, on the reverse strand, counting down.
TCGCGTCGAGGACGCCCTGCAGGCTACCCGCGCTGCTGTCGAGGAGGGCATTGTCGCCGGTGGCGGCGTCGCCTTCATGGACGCTGCTCCTGCGCTCGACGCCGTTGAGCTTGACGACCCTGAGGAGAAGATCGGTGTCGACATCGTCAAGAAGGCTCTGACCGCTCCGGTTGCTACCATCGCCAAGAACGCTGGCTTTGAGGGCGCTGTCGTGGTCGACAAGGTTGCCGAGCTGCCCGCCGGCCAGGGTCTCAACTCTGCCAACGGCGAGTGGGGCGACATGATCGAGATGGGCGTCCTCGACCCCGTCAAGGTTAGCCGCGTCACCCTGCAGAACGCTGCTTCTGTCGCCAGCCTGATCCTCATCACCGAGGCTACCGTCTCCGATGTGCCCAAGAACACCCAGCTTGAGGACGCTATCGCTGCTGCCACCGCTGGTCAGCAGGGCGGCGGTATGTACTAAGGCCGACAAGGTCTAGAACTCCCACCGGGAATCCGGGGGCGTGACGGGGTTTCTCTCCGGAACGTCCTCGGTTAGATTGGGACCCCTTGTCCCGCTCCTTTGGAGCCGCGGACAAGGGGTCTTTTTTTGTGTTGATGTCTTTATTTAATGAGGCGCTTTCCGCTTTGTTTGAATGGTGATGTAAGAGGAAGGGCGCCGAGGAATCAGAGCAGCCCTCTTGCTCGCTCGTCGTAGATTTTATTGAGCTCCGATTGCACGTACTCTTCTTTGAGCTTGGCAATGAAACGCACGTCCGAGAACAGTCGGTAGATGAGTATCGCTGCACCTCCGAGGTCGAGGCACTCGGGATTCTCTTTGATTAACGCCCGTATGACGCTGCTAGAAGTTGCGATGGTATCGGACAGGAGGATGATTTTCTTGGTACGTGCTTGGTACATCTCGGTGCAGTAATCCGATCCGTCGTCCTTGAATATCAGCGTGCACCCGTGAAGTGCCGCTATCAACCAGTTGATAAGAGCGGCCATGCCTGCCTGCGCGCCGACCTTCAGCACATCGCCGGTGCTGACGTATTTGGTAAGCGCCTCGGTATGTGTTTTGTCGAGGATGAGATTGGCGAATGGAATCTGTATCCCGCACGGCGTGTACAGGTCTGTGCCGATGTGGATCAGCTGCTTGATTAGAGCAGCCGCGGCGGCATCCGGCTCGCTCACGACGCGTCTTCCCGCCGCAACCAGCATCTCTACAGTCCCAGCAGACGCCCCAATCTGCGGATTTTTCCCAAAGGCGTCATAGGAGACCGAGTAGGTTGCGGGAATTCGTGCACCAATACCAAAAACATTGGTGTCTTTAACGCAGGTGATGCTGTTGGTCATGATGTTAGATGTTCCGAACACGAGACCGAGCACTGGGTCGTGGCCGAGGGTTGCGAACCGGTGGTTTGCGCCCTTGAAGAGTCCGATGTTTTCTGCCTCGTAGCGTGTCGCGTCGTAGGGCACTCCACGTGAATTAAGAATATGATGTTTTGAGGCGAACAGATGGTTCGATTCCCGTGGCATCCTGTCATCGAAACCAGAGAAGACACGACTTTGGAAGTCGTGCAGAGCATGTTCTTTTACGTTGCCCGCTCCGGCACACTCGACCTCCGTCAGTGAGTTGATGATAAGAATGCGGGCGACTTGGAGCATGGTTGCGGCGACGACGAAGGCGACGTCAGCATCCTGCAATCGCGTCCGCTCCTTGAACTCCTGGTCGATGTGCTGAAGGTTCTCGCCATACTCGCGGACGGACTTTTCGACTGCCTGCTCGGCCCGGCTCTCGTCAATGGCCACGCATGCCACCCTCGCCGCCATATAGTCGGCAAAGAGTCTGCAGGCATGCTCCTCTTCTTCTGTCACCTGACCGTCCGCCGCCGCGGCGACTTGCAACTGCTCGGCTATGGAGTCCAGCGACACGATGCTAACGTTGTCCAAACAGTTCTTGACTTGGTCGAAGGACAAACCCTCGTCATCCGCGATGACCTGCACCCTCGTCTTGACGTTATTTGGGAGGCCTCCGTCCAGCTTGAGGTAATCGAGACCCTCCTCGAGCCACTTCTGCTCCTCTTGGGAGAAGTCACCGTCGCAGCGCATCAAGAAGCAGAGCGTTGCCACATATGCGTAGATGAAATTGTGTCGCTTCTCTCCCGCAAGGTAGGCGCCCTGCTTGATTCCGTCACGGAAGCCCTTGATGCGTGCCCTGCGGAGTCGCGCGGAGAATGAGTTCTCCTTGATGGCATTGATCCCGCCCTCCACGGTCGACGCCGCGTCGGACGCAAGGGACGATGCTCCTTGGGCCAGATTTACGGCGGCACCGATGGCAATTCCGCCTACCGTGTTCGCGGCCCCTGTAATCGTTTTGCCTGCATCGGACGACACAATTTGCTCGCCGGCACTCGACATACCTTCCGCAACCGAGCACATGGCGCTGCCGATGGCCTCGGATGCCGAGGTGGCCGTGTCGACGATAGCGTTTCCCGCGCCTTCAGCTGCATTTGTGGCGCCTTTGGCGGCGGACTCGATAGCCGCCGATGCGTCTTTTGCCATCTCACCGGCGGCTTGGGCGGCTTGGGATAGAGCTTTCCCGAGATCAAGTTTTGCTGCCAATTTGTTCTCCTGACATACGCGGGTTGCGCAGTGACCTCCTTCATACTACTGCGCGGTGCGGAGCATTTGGTGCGTCGGTGGATTGATGATTGCGGAAAATGGGATACTGCATCTTCATTCCGCTTCCGTTTCCCCACCATAAATTACCCTCGGCATACTTGCGCGAAAGCCTACTGGTGCTACACTTGCAATTGCTGTTTCAGGGCGGGGTGAAATTCCCCACTGGCGGTAAATCGGGCGGTGTCAAAGGGGCGCCGTGGCGCAGGCGAGATGCCTGCGGCCGAGCCGATGAGTCCGCGACCCGTGTGTGCGTTGGTTCGCATGCCGGCTGAACTGGTGAGATTCCAGTACCAACGGTTAGAGTCCGGATGAAAGAGGCAGGTGATCTTATGTCTGAACAGTCGCAGCATATCCATTTTGAGAACACGAATAGGTGGAGCACCAAACAGCTCGTTACCATGGCGCTGATGTGCGCCCTGGGCGCCCTGTTTATGTACGTGCAGCTGCCCATCCTTCCTTCGGCGCCGTTTTTGACGTATGACCCGTCGCTGGTGCCGGCGATGGTGTGCGGTTTTGCGTATGGTCCTGGCGCCGGTACTGCTGTTGCCGCTATGGCGATTGTTATCCATGCGCTTACCACGGGCGATTGGGTCGGCGCACTTATGAACCTGGTGGCTACGCTGGGTTATATTCTGCCCGCGGCTATCATCTACCAGAAGATGCATACCTATAAGGGTGCCGTGATTGGCCTAGCGCTCGGCGTCATTGCCGCTACGGCGTTGTCTATGGTCGCAAACCTTACCATTGGTGTTTGGTTCTGGTATGGCTCGGTCGATGTGATCGCCCCGCTCATGATTCCTGCCGTGCTGCCGTTCAACCTCATCAAGACCGTGCTCAACTCGGTGTTGACGCTGGCGGTGTACAAGGCGGTCTCTAATCTCATTACGCCCAAGAAGGACCAGGTCAAAGGCCGCGCATGATTGAGTGTCGGGGCGTTTCCTTTAGCTATGACGGTGCCACACCGGCACTCGACGGCATCGATCTGAACATCGAGGATGGCGAGTTTTTCTGCATCCTCGGCGGAAACGGGTCGGGCAAGTCGACGTTCGCCAAGCATTTGAACGCGCTGCTGCAGCCCGATACGGGAACGGTGCGCGTCAACGGCATGGACGCGTCCGATCCCGAGCTGGTCTACGACATCCGCTCGACTGCGGGCATGGTGTTCCAGAACCCGGATGATCAGCTGGTGGCGACGCTTGTCGAGGACGATGTTGCCTTTGGTCCCGAAAACTTGGGCGTGCCATCGGCCCAGATCGCGCAGCGTGTGCGAGATGTGCTGAAGGCCGTGGGCCTGGTGGGCTTTGAGCGCCACGAGACCCATGCGCTCTCGGGTGGCCAAAAGCAGCGCGTGGCGCTTGCCGGCGTGCTTGCCATGGAACCGCGCGTGCTCATATTGGACGAGGCTTCCTCGATGCTCGATCCGCGTGGACGCAAGGGCCTCATGAAGGCTTGCCGCGCGTTGCACGCTCGCGGCATGACCATCGTGATGATTACGCACTTTATGGAAGAGGCCGCCGAGGCCGATCGAGTCGCGGTGTTTCAGGCGGGGCGCGTTGCCATGCTCGGTACGCCCGAGGAAATCTTGACGCGGGCGGACGAACTTGCGCAGCTCAACCTGGACATGCCGGAGTCGTGCCGTTTGGGCATGGCACTTCGTGCGAAGGGCGTACCCGTTTGCGCGCAGGTGCGCGAGGCGGATATGGTTGCCGAGGTTGCGCAGGCCTATACCGAGCGGAGCGGGGCAGGCACTGCGGGGCAGCCTTCCGCGTCCCAGTTGGAAATCGCTGACGGCACTGTTCCGGTAGACAACGAGGGCAACGCGTCGGAGCCCGTCATCGAGATTTCGCACCTCTCGCATAGTTACTCGCTGAGCGCCCGCGAGCGCCGCCGCTGGCATAAGCGCTCGGCCGTTGCGGGCAAATCGAGCAAACAGGCTCTCTGGGGAAACGACCCCAGCAGCCCGTGGGCGCTGCGCGATGTATCGCTGACGGTGCGTCGCGGCGAGTTCCTGGGCTTAGCAGGTCATACCGGTTCGGGTAAGTCGACGCTGGTCCAGCATCTCAACGGTTTGATTCGCCCCCAGGAGGGATTCGTTCGCGCGCTGGGGCTCGATCTGTCAAACAAGAAAGACGCCGCCGCGGTTAAGGCCAAGGTCGGCGTGGTGTTTCAGTATCCCGAGCGCCAGTTATTTGCCGAGACCGTGGCACAGGACGTGGCGTTTGGCCCGCATAACCTTGGCTTGCCGCAAGATGAAGTCGACCGTCGCGTCGAGTCGTCGCTCTCGCGCGTGGGCCTCGACCTTTCCACGGTCGGCGACAAGAGTCCCTTTGAGCTTTCGGGCGGTCAGCAACGGCGTGTGGCATTCGCCGGCGTGCTCGCCATGGAGCCCGAAGTCCTGGTGCTCGATGAACCCATGGCGGGGCTCGATCCGGCTGCGCGCAGGGATTTCCTTGAGCTTATCGATCGACTTCACCGCGATGGCCTGACCGTTGTCATGGTTTCACACAGCATGGATGACCTGGCCAATTGCTGCGACCGTATCGTCGTAATGAACGAAGGTGCGGTGTTTGCCGAGGGAACCCCCGCGCAGGTGTTTGCGCATGCCGATGAGCTCAAGTCGATCGGCTTGGGCGTACCTGCTGCTCAGCGCATGGCGTTGGCGCTCGCGGAGGCGGACGTGCCGCTGCGTTGCGGCGGGCTCTATACGGTTGAGTCGTTGGCCGACGAGTTGGCAGATTTGCCGATCGGTCGCTCAGGCGGTTCTTCTAACGTCTCGGACAAGGCCAAATCCGAAACGGTCGCGCGAGAGGAGGGTTGCTGATGGAGGCGTTTTCGTTTGGCAGCTACTATCCCGGCGATAGTGCAATCCACCGTCTGGACCCGCGAACCAAGTTGCTCTTGGGTTTTGTGTTTCTGATCACGATGCTCACGGTCAGTGGCTTCCGCGGACTGGTCCCGGTCGCAATCTTCGTTGTCCTGATTTATATCGTGTCCCGGGTGCCGGCTCGTCGCGTCCTGTCATCGATGGCGCCGCTGCTGGCGATCGTCGTGGTGGTCGCGGTGCTCAACCTATTTACCGACCAGAGCGGGCACATCCTATGGCAGCTCGGCTTTCTGCAGATAAGCGAGGGCTCACTGCGTTCTGCCGCCTTTATGGCGTGCCGCCTGACCCTGATGATGGCCGGCATGAGCGCCATTACGCTCACCACGCCCACACTCGACCTCACCGCGGGCTTTGAGCGTCTGCTCGCACCGTTTGCGCGCGTGGGGCTCCCTGCGCATGAGCTCGGCATGATCATGGGCATCGCGTTGCGCTTTATGCCGCAGTTCGCCACCGAGATGAAGCAGACGGCGGACGCGCAGACAAGCCGCGGTGCGCGCGTGACGGGAGGCCCGCTCGGCGGCGTGCGCATGCTCGGTAGCGTGGCGATTCCGCTGTTCACGGGCGTGTTCCGTCATGCCGAGACGCTTTCGGCCGCCATGGATGCGCGCTGTTATCACGGCGAGCAGGGACGTACGCGTCTGCATGCGCTTGCGTTTCGCCGCGGGGATGCGCTGGCTGCGGTGGTGACGATGCTGCTGTTTGCGTGTGTCATCGTCGTCAACCTTCAACTTGTTTAGGCGCGATTCGAGCGCAAGAAAGGGGTCCCTATGACCGACAACGACCGCACAGCTCAGTTTGAGCGCGCCTGCTCGTATCTCAGGCGCATTCCGGCGTGGTATCTGGCCACGATCGATGTGGCCGACGGGCATCAGCCTCGCGTGAGGCCGTTTTCGTTTGCCATGGTCGATGAAGGTAAGCTGTGGTTTTGCACGTCGCGCGACAAGGATGTGTGGGCGGAGCTGAGTGCGAATCCCAAGTTTGAGCTCTCGGGCTGGAAGCCGGGGGAATGCTGGATCGTATTGACCGGCGAAGCCGCACTTGAGGACGACGCAGTTGCGAGCGACAAGGTGCGTCAAGCGGGTTTTAAGCACATGGTGGGCATCGGCGAGGAACACGAGAGTGCCAACGACGGCCGCCTTGCTTTCTTTTCGGTCCGCAACATTGCCGCGCGCTTCTGTGATATCGACGGCAGCGAGGAGCGCCTGGAGCTCTAGCGCGTCTCAAATTAACTACCCGTTCCGAATTAGCTAGCGCCAAGAGGACACATGGACGGATTGAATACGGTGTTGGAGTATCTGACGTCGGTGCCGGCATGGTATTTGGCGACGAGCGTTGACGGACAGCCTCATGTGCGTCCGTTTTCGTTTGCGCAGATCCAGGACGGCAAGCTGTGGTTTGTAACAGCGCGCACCAAAGATGTGTGGCAAGAGCTGCTGCAAAACCAGCGCTTTGAGGCCACGAGTTGGTGGCCGGGCCATGGCTGGCTCATCTTGCGCGGGCGTGCCGGCTTGGATGACCGGGCTTTAGGCGAAATGCGCGAAGCTGGGTGGAAGCATCTAGAGCGCCTGGGCGAGCACTATGAGGGGCCTAACGACCCCACGCTCGTCTTCTTTAGCGTCGAGGATCCCGAGGCTTTTATCTGCAATCACGACGAATGGGTGCCGGTCGAGCTCTAGCCAGCTGGCTCATCCTAACAACTTGGTTTCGCATGGGCGGGCCCCGTATTGCCCGGCGCCGTTAGGAGCGCCGGTCAATACGGGGCCCGCTCCATTTGTCAATTCCTTCAAGCGAATGTGTCGGGAATGTTTCAATGCATGAATATGCAAGCCATTTACGTATTCATGCATCTTTTGGTGCTAAAGTTTCAACCCACTTCATAACGACGGCTGCGAGATGCGCATTGGTGCATAACTGCAGACAAGGAGTCTGATATGTCTGTAAAGGTTGGAATCGTCGGCGCGGCTGGATATGCCGGAGCCGAGCTCATTCGCCTCGTCCTCGGTCATTCCGAGTTTGAACTTGCTGCCATTACGTCCAACGCCGATGCCGGCCAGCCGTTGTCTGCGGTGCACCCGAGCTTCACCGGCGTAAGCGATCTTGTCTTTACGACGCATGATGCCCCTGAGCTCAAGAACTGCGACGCGGTCTTTTTGGCCGTGCCGCACACGGCTGCCATGGCACAGGTGCCCGCGCTGCTTGCATCGGGCGTCTCCTGCTTTGATCTTTCGGCCGACTACCGTCTGAACGACGCGTCCGTTTTTGAGGCTTGGTATGCCGCCGAGCATACGAGCCCCGAGCTGCTCAAGACCCGTGCCTTCGGTCTGCCCGAGCTGTTCTGCCAGGACTTGGAGACCGCCGCATCCGACCATGCCGACGGCAAACCCGTGCTGGTCGCCTGCGCCGGTTGCTATCCCACCGCAACGAGCCTTGCCGCCGCGCCCGCCGTGCGCGCGGGCTGGGTGGCCGAGAACGGTCCCGTGATTGTCGATGCCATTAGCGGCGTGACGGGCGCCGGTAAGTCCTGCAACGCCCGCACCCATTTTTGCAGCGCCGACGAGAACTTGGAGGCCTACGGCGTGGGCAAGCATCGCCACACGCCCGAGATTGAGCAAATCCTTGGCCTGACCGATCGCGTCGTCTTTACCCCGCACCTGGCACCGCTCAAGCGCGGTCTGCTCTCCACGGTGACGCTGCCGCTCGCGCCGCAGGCTCTCGACACGCTGGCTCTTGAGGATGTCGTCGACCATTACAAGCAGTTCTACGCCGGTCGCACCTTTGTGCGCGTGCTCGATGCCGGCCAGCAGCCCAAGACGGCTTCGGTCGTCGGCACCAACGCTGCCCAGATTGGCCTCGCGCTCAACAAGCGCGCGGGCGTGCTGGTGGCGACGGGCGCCATCGACAATCTGTGCAAGGGCGCTGCGGGCCAAGCAGTCCAGTGCGCCAATATCGTCTTTGGCTTTGACGAGCGACGAGGCTTGCCTACAGTGGCGTGCCCGGTGTAGCACATTCGATTGTTAACGATTTGGTAGTCGGGCATCGAATGGGGCGCCACTCTTAAGCTGGTCTCATGATCACGACTGGCATGGCGCACCAACCGATGTCCGTTTTTTTTGTTTGACATAAGGAGTCATAAAGACGATGGATACCGAGCTGTTTGATATCAAGATTCGCGCCGTCGAGGGTGGCGTTACGGCTGCGGCTGGTTTTAAAGCTGCAGGCATCCACGCTGGGTTCCGCAAGAACCCCGAGCGTCTGGATTACGCGCTCGTCGTGCCCGATAAACCCTGTCCCGGTGCCGGCGTGTTTACCACCAATCGCTTTTGCGCGGCGCCCGTGCAGGTGAGCCGTGCCAACCTGGGCGGTGCCGACAAGGGCTACGGTATCATCGCCGGTGTTTCGGTCAACTCTGGCAATGCCAACGCCGCCACGGGTGAGACCGGCCTTGCCTGCGCGCGCGAGACGTGCAGCATCGCATCGCAGGTCATCGGCTGCGAGCCCCAGCAGATTCTGGTTGCCTCCACGGGTGTGATTGGCCAGATTCTGCCGATCGACACGTTTGAGACCGCCATTCCTGCTGCCTACGAGGCGCTCTCCGCCCACGGTGGCGCCGATGCCGCTCGCGCCATCATGACGACCGACACGCACTCCAAGGAGTACGCCGTATCCTACGTCAGTGAGGCTGCGGGTCATGCGGGCAATGTCTATACGGTAGGCGGAATGTGCAAGGGCTCGGGCATGATCATGCCCAATATGGCCACCATGATCGCAGTTATCACCACCGATGCCCCCGTCGAGCCTGCGGCACTTCATGCCCTGCTGCTCTCGACCGTCAAGCAGACCTTTAACAAGGTAACGGTCGATTCCGACACCTCGACCAACGACACCTGCATCATGCTTGCCTCCGGCGCCGCTGCCGCAGATGCCGAGCCTATCGTCGAGGGCTCCGATGCCTTTGACGAGTTGGCATTTGCCGTGCACGAGGTGTGCGAGAGCCTGGCGCGCAATATCGCCGCCGATGGTGAGGGCGCATCCAAGCTTGTTACGGTCAACGTTACCGGCGCCGCCAACGACGAGGAGGCCGATATCGCCGCCCGTGCCGTTGCTAACTCGCCGCTCGTTAAGACCTGCATCGCCGGCCACGACTGCAACTGGGGCCGCGTTGCTATGGCGCTTGGCAAGTGCGGCGTGAAGTTTAATCAGGAAGACGTTTCCATCGACATGATGGGCATGCCTGTCTGTCGCGATGGTCTGACTGTTCCCTTTGACGAGGACGAGGCTCTACGACGTTTCGAGGCGCCCGAGATCGTGATCTCGGCCGACCTGGGCGCAGGCGACGCGGCAACGACCGTGTGGACCTGCGACCTCACGCATGAGTACATCTCCATTAACGGCGACTACCGTTCCTAGATTCCAGGCACGCTGCGCATCTTGCCGCGATTGCGGACAGCGGAGCACGGCGCGATAACGATACGAAAGACGAGGCAGATTATGAAATTCGCACGCGATTGTCGTTCGAGTGAATCCAACGAAGCAACCGCGCAGCTGCTGTTCGAAGCGCTGCCGTGGATTAAGAACCTGACCGGCAAGACGGTTGTTATCAAATATGGCGGAGCCGCCATGGTTGATGAGCAGCTGCGCCGCGACGTGATGAGCGACATCGTCCTGCTCAAGATCATCGGCATGCGCCCTGTTATCGTGCACGGTGGCGGCAAGGCCATCAACGAGGCGCTTAGCCACTACGACATCCCCGTCGAGTTTATGAACGGCCAGCGCGTGACCACGCCGGCGACCATGGATATCGTGCGCGAGGTGCTGGGCGGCAAGGTCAACCAGGAGCTGGTCGCGGCGCTCAACCATCACGGCAACCTGGCCGTGGGCGTTTCGGGCAGCGATGCCGGTACGCTCATCGCCGAGCCGCTCGACCCCGAACTCGGCCGCGTAGGCAAGGTCACGCACGTCAACACCGACTATATCGAGCGCCTGCTCGATAGCGAGTACATCCCCGTCATCGCTACCGTCGCGGCGGGGGAGGACGGCGGTTTCTTCAACATCAACGCCGATACCGCCGCCGGTGCCGTTGCGGCGGCGCTGCATGCGCATAAGGCGATCTTTTTGACCGACGTCGACGGCCTGTACAAGGACTTTAGCGATAAAGACTCACTCATCTCCAACCTAACGCTCGACGAGGTTAACGAAATGCTCTACGGCGGCGAGGTCGATAAGGGCATGATTCCCAAGCTGCGTGCGGCCGTCGATGCGCTTGCCGGCGGCGTATTTCGCGCTCACATCATCAACGGCACCACGCCGCATTCGCTGCTGCTGGAGCTGCTGACCGATGCCGGCGTCGGCACCGTGATCCATTCCACCGAGACGGCTTACGAGTTCGATACGCATCCGCATCCGCTTTCGACCTTTGCGGCGCGTCTGACCGAGAACCTCGACGAGGTCGAGAAGCTTCAGACGGTCTAACTGACTCGCAGCCGCCCCATTCCTGCACCCATAGGCCTGCGCCGTCTGGCGCCCAACGAAAGGCATCCCATGTCACTTGCAGCTCAGCAATCGCTTGAATCCCATTACGTTATGTATACCTTTGGCCGCTCTCCGGTCGAGTTTGTCGAGGGTCACGGCATGAAGCTCACCGGCGACGATGGCCGTGAGTACCTCGACTTTCTTGCCGGCATCGGCGTGTGCAGCCTAGGTCATGGCAACCTGGCTGTGCTCTCGGCACTTGAGGCACAGACCAAAAAGCTCATGCATGTCTCCAATTACTTCTACATTGAGCAGCGCGGACAGGTCGCGGCGCTGCTGTCCAAGCTTGCTAACGACGACGCAGATGGTGCGCGCGTGCTTGCCGATGCCATTGCCGCCGGCGATGAGACCACGGCAGCTGCTCTTGGTGCCCCGGCTGCGGACGAGCAGGTGTGGGAGACCTTCTTTGCCAACTCCGGCGCCGAGGCCAACGAGGGCTCGATGAAGCTCGCGCGCCTGTACGCCAAGCGTGCCGGTAACGGCGGCAACACCATCGTGTGCATGCGCGGCGGCTTCCACGGCCGTACGCTCGAGACCATTGCCGCCACCATGCAGGATTGGCTGCAGGATAGTTTCCGCCCACTGCCGGGTGGCTTTGTGGCCTGCACGCCCAACGATATCGATGAACTGCGTGCGATCTTTAAGCAGCTGGGGAGCGAAATTTGTGCCGTGATGCTCGAGCCGATCCAGGGCGAGAGCGGTGTGCACCCCATGACCGAGGAGTTTATGGCGGCAGCGCGCGACCTGGCACACGAAGTGGGCGCCGTGCTTATCGCCGACGAGGTCCAGTGCGGCATCTTCCGCTCCGGCAAGCCGTTTGCATTCCAAACCTATGGCGTGGAACCCGACATCATGAGCCTTGCCAAGGGCATTGCTGATGGCGTGCCCATGGGTGCCGTCGTGGCAAAGAAGGAGATTGCCGACGTGTTTAAGCCGGGCGACCACGGCTCGACCTTTGGCGGTAGCTGCTTGGCCATCGCGGCGTGTGCCGCGACGCTCTCCGCACTCGTGCGCGGCGATTATGCCGACCACGCTGCCAAGGTAGGCGCCTATATGGAGGCAAAGCTCGCCAAGCTGCCGAACGTGACCGAGGTGCGTGGCCGCGGCTTGATGCTCGGCTGCGATCTGGACGATACTGCGGGTGATGCACACGACGTTGTGGCCCGTGCATTGGGGGCTGGTGCCGTGATTAACGCTACGGGTGCCCATACGCTGCGTTTCCTGCCGCCGCTCGTCTGCGAGGAATCCGACGTGGACAGTCTGATCGAGATCCTGTCGGACGTTTTGGCCTAACACAGCGAAATAACTTAACTTTGACCGGGTTCCGGACTGCGGACGTGCCCTATGTGGCATGATTCAGCGGTCTGGAGCCCGTTTTGCCTTAGATTTGCTAAGGCGGGGAGACCTGCTGGTCAAAAAACATCAAATATGAGTACTGTTATCGATTTGGTAGCAGCAATTTTGGACTAATAAGGCCAGATAGCTAGTCGAAATGGCGATGAATGTACGATTTTGATCCAATTGTTAGTCCTTATAATGGACATATGTTGCGTAACTTAAGCAAATACTATCTTTTGATATGTTGTAAGCAAGGTAGCAGTACTCATTTTTGCCATTTTTTGGCCACGGCCTTTGTGACAGACGTGCTGGCGGGTTCGAATCCCATGCGCTGGGCCTGAAAAAGGAAAGGCCTCCATCGCTGGAGGCCTAACAATTCAGTGGTGGGCGATGAGGGATGTCCGCGTGCGGCCGGCGCCGCCCGCGCCCCGCTTCGCCGCTCCGCTCCTCGCGTGCTGCGCTGGAAAACGCTTGCGCGTTTCCTCAGCTCCGCACCCTGGCGGGTTCGAACCCCATGCGCTGGGCCCAAAAAAGAAAGGCCCCCATAGCTGGGAGCCTATCAAATCAGTGGTGGGCGATGAGGGATGTCGCGTGCGGCTGACGCCGCCCGCTTTCGCTTCGGGCCTGCGGCCCTCGCGTGCTGCGCTGGAAAACGCTTCGCGTTTCCTCAGCTCCGCACCCTTTCGGGTTCGAATCCCTCTGCGATGGGCCCAAAAATGAAAGGCCCTCATAGCTGGGAGCCTATCAAATCAGTGGTGGGCGATGAGGGATTCGAACCCCCAGCCTTGTGCGTGTAAAGCACCTGCGCTAACCGTTGCGCCAATCGCCCGTGCGGAGAGAGTATAGCAAAACAATCGCCTCATTCATCTCATATCCATTAAAGGTAACCGTCGCGTGTCACAGCGGAGCTGATTCAGTTGAGATTGCCTGAACATTCCGCCCCTCTTTACGCCCTCGGGTATACTCAAAAGCTACTGATTCGATTTGATACCCAGCAACAGCAGAGGGGATAGTATATGTGCGGTTTTGTCGGTTTTGTCGGTGGGACGGATAACCAATCCGAGGTGCTCACCAAGATGATGGACCGCATCGTCCATCGCGGTCCCGACATGGGCGGTCAGTTTATCGACGGCCGCGTTGCCCTCGGCTTCCGCCGCCTGTCGATCCTCGACCTGACCGAGGCCGGCGCTCAGCCCATGGCCAATGAGGACGGCAGCGTCGTTATCGTCTTCAACGGCGAGATCTACAACTTCCAAGAACTCCGTTCCGAGCTCGAGGCCAAGGGCTATAAGTTCCACTGCGGCGCCGACACCGAGAGCCTCCTGCACGGCTATGAGGAGTGGGGCGAGGCAGTACTTGATCGCCTGCGCGGTATGTACGCCTTCGTCATCTGGGACAAGAAGAAGAACAAGCTTTTTGGCGCCCGCGATATCTTTGGCATCAAGCCGCTCTACTACTATCCCATGGCCGATGCGGGCGACGGCGCTCCGGGCGTGCTCTTTGGTTCCGAGATCAAGAGCTTCCTAGACTACCCGCACTTCCACAAGGCGGTCAACAAAAAGGCCCTGCGTCCGTACATGACGCTGCAGTATTCGGCAACCGAGGAGACCTTCTTCGAGGGTGTCTACAAGCTGCCGCCGGCGCATTACTTTACCGTAGACATCCCGACCGGCAAGATGAACATCGAGCGCTACTGGGATTGCGATTACTCTGCCGTCGAGAAGCCGTTCGAGGAGTACGTCGACGAGCTGGATGAGGTCGTGCACGAGAGCGTCGAGGCCCATCGCATCGCCGACGTCAAGGTCGCGTCGTTCCTTTCCGGCGGCGTCGACTCCAGCTACATCGCCGCTTGCCTCATGCCCGACAAGACCTTCTCGGTGGGCTTTGACTACAAGAACTTCAACGAGACTAACTACGCCAAGGAGCTTTCCGATAAGCTCGGCGTCGAGAATGTCCGCAAGATGATTACCGCCGACGAGTTCTTCGGTGCGCTCGAGGACATCCAGTATCACATGGACGAGCCGCAGTCCAACCTGTCTTCCGTGCCGCTGTGGTTCTTGGCCGAGATGGCCCGCAAGGACGTCACCGTCGTGCTTTCGGGCGAAGGCGCCGACGAGCTCTTTGGCGGCTACGCCTACTACGAGGACACGGTCCCAGTCCGCAAGTACAAAAAGATGGTGCCGCTGCCCATCCGTCGCGCGCTCGGTAACCTGGCGTTGCATATGCCGTACTTCAAGGGACATAACTTCCTGGTCAAGGGTGCCGAGATTCCCGAGAAGTCGTTCCTGGGACAGGCTCTGGTATGGCCGGAGCGCGAGGTCGACGGCGTGCTCAAGCCCGAGTACAACACCGGCGATGGCGCCTTCGAGCTTGCCGCTCCCATCTATGCGCGCGTGAAGGGTCAGCCCGAGCTGGTCAAGAAGCAGTACCTGGACATGAACATGTGGCTCCCGGGCGACATTCTGCTCAAGGCCGACAAGATGTGCATGGCGCACTCGCTGGAGCTGCGCGTGCCCTTCCTGGACCGCAAAGTCATGGAGTTCGCCGAGCACATTCCCGACCGCTACCGCATCAACGAGAACGGCAACAAACAGGTACTCCGCCACGCTGCCAACAAGTCGCTGCCCGATGAGTGGGCCACCCGTCCCAAGGTGGGCTTCCCGGTGCCGATTGTCTACTGGCTGCGCGAGCAAAAGTGGTACGACTATGTCAAGGAGTACTTCACCGCGCCGTGGGCAAGCGAGTTCTTCGATACCGACGAGCTCATGCACCTGCTCGATCTGCACTTTGCGGGCAAGGGCGATTTCCAGCGCAAGATCTATACGCCGCTCGTGTTCCTGGTGTGGTACAAGCGCTTCTTTATCGACGAGGACCAGCCCGCTGTTCAGGCTGCCTAGCCTCGGCTTACGAACGCCTGCGCGTAACGGCTCCTCCGGGAGCCGTTTTTGCGTGGGTGCGTTTCAGTTACTATAAAAACCGTCCCTGCCAAATGGCTGAGAAAGGTGAAAGATGCACCATTCGGATTCCGCGACCGTGACCACGGTCGATACGCTTGCCAAGCTTCTCGATGTGTGCGGTAAGCTGCGCGCATCAGAGCAGGTTGACGAGCGTGCCGTGACCGGCTGCTCGTTTGATTCGCGCGCGGTCTCGGCAGGTGACGTGTTCTTTTGCAAAGGTGCTGCCTTTAAGCCCGCGTTTTTGAGCATGGCGCTCGATGCGGGCGCCGTCGCATTTGTGTGCGAGGAGTCGCTGGTCGAGTCTCTGGAGCCGCTGGCGCAGGAGAGCGGTGCTGCGATGCTGGTTGTTGATAGCGTTCGCACGGCCATGGCCCTGTTGCCGCCGGAGGTCTACGACCGTCCCGACCACGATGTCAAGATCGTGGGCATCACCGGTACCAAGGGAAAGACCACGGCCGCTTTTATGCTTCAGTCCATCATCAAGGCAGCGGGCGAGTCCTGCGGCATGATCGGCTCGGTGAGTACCGACGATGGCATCGAGTGCTACGAGAGCACCAATACTACGCCCGAGGCCCCCGAGGTCTGGCGCCATATCGCCAACTGCCGCACGTCAGGTCGCCAGTCCATGGTCATGGAGGTCTCGAGCCAGGCGCTCAAGTACCAACGCGTCGAGAATCTGCCGTTTGACGTGGCGTGCTTCCTCAACATCGGCCGTGACCACATCTCGCCGATCGAACACCCCACGTTTGAGGATTATTTTGAGAGCAAACTCAGGATCTTTGACCAGGCGAAGACCGCCGTGGTGAATCTGGGCACCGAAGAGGTTGACCGTGTGTTGGAGGCAGCGTCGACGGCCGAGCGCTTGGTGACCGTTGGCGTCGAGCATCCCGAGGCAAGCCTGTGGGCGAGCGATGTGCGCATGGTCGGCTTTAACATCGAGTTTAACCTGCATGGCCTGTGTGCCGACGAGTCCGAGGCGGGGGAGAAGGTCCTGCTGGGCATCGCGGGCGACTTTAACGTGGAAAACGCGCTGGTCGCTATCGCCGCTGCGCGCGAGATCGGCATCGGTATCGAGGCTATCAAGAAGGGCCTCTCCAAACTGCGTGTACCGGGCCGTATGGAGGTCGTGGAGTCGAAGGACGGCCGCGTGATCTGCGTCGTTGACTATGCGCACAACCAGCTTTCGTTCCGTTCGCTTTTCTCGTCGGTCAAGCGCGCGTTTCCCGCTAGTCCAGTCATTGCAGTGTTTGGCGCTGCCGGCGGCAAGGCGCAGGAGCGCCGCGAGCAGCTTCCGCGCGAGGCCGCACCATATTCCGACCTGATGATCTTTGCCAACGAGGACCCGGCTCACGAGGACCCGATGAAGGTCTGTCGCGAGCTTGCCGAGCATGTTCCCGACGATACGCCGAACGAGATCATCCTCGATCGCGAAGCCGCTGTGCATGCGGCGTTCAAGGCGGCGCGCGAGGAGTACGTCAGCCCCAATGCTCCCACCATTGTCTTGCTGCTGGCAAAGGGTGACGAGGAGCTCATGCACGTGGGTGACGAGTTCGTGCCTATCGAGAGCGACCTTTCGTTGGCCAATCGCCTGATCGATGTTACCCAGTTTGACTAATGAACCATGATGGCGGCGGCGCCCTGAGTGCGCTGTCGCCATAAGCGTGTTCCCTCAATCAAAACATGCCGTCCAAGTCCAAACCCTTCTACGTAAACGGAGTAACCATGTCCCACAACACCCTGCCGACCGTTGCCGAGCTTTCGGGCGAGATGCGCGAGCGCTTGGCCAAGGTCAAGTACGTCTTTACCGACCTGGATGCCACGATGCTCGCACCCGGCTCGTGCGTGCTGTGCGACAACGACGGCAACCCCTCGACCAAACTCGTCGAGGCCGTCGTGGCACTTGCCCGCGCTGGTATTCAGGTGGTTCCCACCTCGGGCCGCAACCGTACCATGATCCACGAGGACGCGCGCGTGCTCGGCCTCAACTCTTACATTGGTGAGATGGGCGGCCTGGTCATGTACGACCTCAAAGCCAACGATTGGGAGTATCTGACTGGCGACATGCCTTACGACCCCGTCTGCGGCCTTACTCCGCACCAGGTGATCGAGCAGACCGGCGTGTGCGAGAAGATCCTCGCCCGCTGGCCGCACAAGATCGAGTATCACAACGACATGTCGACCGGCTACAAGTACCGCGAGGTCACCGTCGGCATGCGCGGCGATGTGCCCGACGATGAGGTCCAGGCCATCCTCGACGAGGCCGGCTGCGGCCTGGTGTGGGCCTGTAACGGTCACCTGACGCATCTGTCCAAGCCGACGACGCTCGAGCTCGATCGCGTCGAGGACGGTCGCGCGTTCAACATCAACCCCGCGGGTCTCAACAAAGGCGTCGCCATTGCGCGCTTCTGCGAGCACCTGGGGATCGAGCGCGAGGAGACGCTCGCGCTCGGCGACTCCGAGTCCGACTTCTACATGGCCGATCACGTGGGCACGTTCTGTCTGGTCGAGAATGGCCTGACGAGCGCCGGCGCGCCCGAGTTCCTGGCTGCTTGCGAGAACGCTTTCGTTACGCGCGGCAAAATTGTCGACGGTTGGGCGGCGACGGCAGAGCTGCTGGTCGCGGCGCGTTCGTAGCGCGGCGTCGCCGCACTTGGATATGTCTTTTCGAGAGAGACTGGTGAGGTAATGTCCGATATCGAGAATCCGGCAGGCGACACGCGCCCGATCGGTGTGTTCGATTCTGGCCTGGGCGGTCTGACGGTTGCGCGCGCCATCGCGACGGCGCTGCCGCACGAGTCCGTCTACTACTTCGGCGACACCAAACGCTGCCCCTACGGCACGCGCACCGAGGATGAGGTGCGCTCGTTTGCGTTGCAGGCGGGCCGTTGGCTGTCGAAGCACGACGTCAAGATTATGGTCATCGCCTGCAACACGGCGACAGCTGCGGCCTTACGTCTGGCCCAGCAGGTGCTCGACGTTCCCGTGATCGGCGTGATCGCGCCGGGTGCCCGTGCGGCAATCAACAGTACCCGTTCGCGTCGCGTGGGCGTGCTCGCCACCAACCTCACCATTCGCTCGGGCGCTTACACGCGCGCCATTCAGGATCTAGATGCCGGCGTCGACGTATACGGCTGCCCCGCCTCGAGCTTTGTCGAGGTTGTCGAACACGAGCTCGCCTCGGGTGCGCATCTGCAAGAGCAGTGGCTTGAGAACGAGGACATCTTCGATACGCCTGCCGTGCGTGCGCTGGTGGGTGCCACGGTTGAGCCACTGCGCGACCACGGTATCGATACCGTGGTGCTCGGCTGTACGCATTTTCCGCTGTTGGTGGGACCTATCCGCCATGCGCTGGGGCCTGGGGTGCGCGTCGTGAGTTCCGCCGAGGAGACCACGCGCGAGCTGACCGATATCCTCACGCGCCGCGAGCAGCTGGCGGGCGTCGCCGCCGAGCCGCAGCATCGTTTTGCCACGACGGCCGATAACATTGCCGAGTTTGCGGTGGCGGGCAGCTTTATCTTTGGTCAGCCGCTCAAGAGCATTGAGCATATCGATATCGATGAACTGAAATAGATGTAAGGCAGCCGCCAAAGCCTTCGCCACATCTTTTGCCGAAAGGATATTTCTATGGAGTACATGCAGGTCAACCGTGCCAACGGCCGCGCCGCCAATGAACTGCGCCCCGTCAAGCTCACCCGTGGTGTTATGAAACATGCCCACGGCTCGTGCCTGGCTGAGTTCGGCGACACGCGCATGCTGTGTGCCGCCACAATTGAGGAGGGCGTGCCGGGCTGGCGCAAGGGCGCCAAGGCCGGTTGGGTAACCGCAGAGTATGCCATGCTGCCGGCATCGACCGGTAAGCGTTGCAAGCGCGAGTATACCAAGCGTAAGGGCCGCTCCATGGAGATCGAACGTCTCATCGGCCGCAGCCTGCGTACCGTCGTCAACATGAAGGCGCTCGGCGAGTACACCGTCACCGTCGACTGCGATGTGATCCAGGCGGATGGCGGCACGCGTACGGCGAGCATTACCGGTGCCTGGGTGGCGCTGCATGATGCTCTTGCTATGTGGGTCGAGGCCGGCAAGATCGAGCGCATTCCGCTCACGGGCCAGGTTGCCGCCATCTCTATGGGCGTTGTCGACGGCAACACCATGCTCGACCTCGATTATTCCGAGGACAGCCACGCCGAGGTCGACATGAATCTCGTCGCTACCGACACCGGCGAGATGATTGAGCTCCAAGGCACCGGCGAGCAGGCGCCCTTCGACCGCAAGCGTCTCAACGCCCTGCTCGACCTGGGCGACAAGGGCATCGCCGAGCTCATCGAGCTTCAGCGCCAAGCCCTCGCCTAACCTGCCAAAAAGGGATGTTAATTTTGGTAGGTTTTATCTGGGAAAACGTCGAAGTATAAGACTGCCGTTGATTGATAGGGGAGAGGCGGAGGCCCTCGTCGCCCTCGGCGCGGCATTGCTATAGAGACAAGGAGACCACTCATGGCACTTGAGAAGATCGACATCGACACCCTCGACCCGGCGGCGACCATTGTCGTGGCAACGGGCAACGCCCATAAGCTCACTGAGATCGAGGCCATTTTGGGCAAGGTCATGCCCGAGGTGCGCTTTGTGGCGCTCGGCCAGCTGGGCGATTTTGAGGACCCCGAGGAAAACGGCACGACGTTTTTGGAGAACGCCATCATCAAGGCGCAGGCTGCGGTCGAGGAGACGGGCCTTATGGCCATTGCCGACGATTCTGGCTTGGTCGTTGATGCCCTGGACGGCGAGCCCGGTGTGTATAGCGCGCGCTATGCGGGCGTGCATGGCGACGATGCCGCCAACAACGCCAAGCTGCTCGTTAACCTGGAAGGCGTGGCCGACGAGGATCGCACCGCGCGCTTTATGAGCGTCGTTGCGCTCATCGACACGGACGGTTTGGTCACCTATGGTGAGGGCGCCTGCGAGGGCACTATCGCACACGAGGGCCGCGGCGATCACGGCTTTGGCTACGACCCGCTGTTCCTGCCGGTCGACACGCCGGGCAAGACCATGGCCGAGCTGACGGCGGACGAGAAGAACGCCATCAGCCATCGATTCCATGCGCTCGAGCACCTATCCGCCAAACTGACGGGCGAGGAGTAGGCCGTGCGCGCGGTGGTGCAGCGCGTGCTCAACGCTGGCGTGACGGTCGACGGCGAGTGCGTGGGTCGCATTGGACGCGGCTACCTGGTGCTGCTGGGTGTGGGCCATGGCGATACGCGTGCCGAGGCCGATAAACTGTGGGGCAAGCTCCGGGGCTTGCGCATTAACGAGGACGAGAACGGCAAGACCAATCTGGCGCTTGCCGATGTCGACGGCGAGATGCTCGTGGTGTCGCAGTTCACGCTGTTCGCTGACTGCCGCCACGGTCGCCGTCCGTCGTTTACCGATGCAGGCGCGCCCGATGTTGCCAACGAGCTCTACGAGTACTTCCTGACGCTCGTTCGTCAAGATGTCGAACACGTGGCGCACGGCATCTTTGGCGCCGATATGAAAGTCGACCTCGTCAACGACGGCCCATTCACCATCGTCCTCGATACCGACAATCTGTAAGTAGCCAAATTAGCTACTTGCGTGTGGTCGCAACAGGGTGCTATAGTATTAGAGTTTTGTCTATCTTAGGGGTATTATCCCCTTTTTGAATTGCACCTTCTGGAGGCCCTGTTCATGGAAGAGATGGAAGTCAATCACGTCGACGACATCCACGAGAAGCTGACCGATATGGTGGGCGATCGCGTCAAGGTTAAGGCCAACATGGGCCGCACCCGCGTCGTCGAGCGCATGGGCACCATCAAGAGCGTCCACCCCGCCGTCTTTATCGTCGAGGTTGACGAACGTCGCGGCCGCAAGTCGCGCCAGTCCTATCAGTATATCGATGTCCTCACCGGGCAGGTCGAGCTGTTCGACCCCGAGAGCGGCGAGCATATCTTTACCCCGCTCGGCAATCAGCTCGAGGAGCACTAACGGTGACCGATCGGTCCCTGACTCTTTCCGCGCCGGCAAAGATTAACCTCTACCTGGGGGTTCATACCGAGCGCGATGACCGCGGCTACCACAGGGTCGATTCCCTGATGGCAGCCGTCGGTCTTTCCGATACCGTGACGGTCGCGCCGGCACAGGCGCTGACCGTCCAGACGATTCCGACATCCGACTTTCCCATGCAAAAGAATACGGCGTATCGTGCTGCGCTCGCTATGGCCGAGCATTATGGTCGTGAAGCAAACATCTGCGTGACGATTGAGAAGCGCATTCCATTGTGCGCCGGCTTGGGCGGCCCCTCGACGGATGCGGCCGCGGTCATTGTCGCCTTGGCGGAGCTCTGGGGAATTGATCGCACCGACCCCGCGCTCGACGACATTGCGCGGGGTATTGGTGCTGACGTCCCGTTCTTTTTGCACGCGAGCCTTGCGTTCTACGTAGGTGGGGGAGACGTGCTGGCAACTGAGTATCCCGCGCTGCTCGCAACGCCCGTCGTGTTGGTCAAGCCGCGCGAGGCAAGCGTTTCAACAATTGAAGCCTATCGACGTTTTGACGAGGCTCCGGTGCCTGCAGACAAGCCCGGCGCGATAGCTTCTGCCTTGCATGCTGGTGATGCCGAGATGGCATATGCGCTCATCCATAACAACCTAGGTGTCATTTCCGCACAGATGGAGCCGCAGATTCAAATGGTTCTCGATTGGCTGCGTAAACAGGACGGCACCGTTGCTGTAGATGTGTGCGGATCGGGTGCCTGCTCATTTGCCATTTGCGACACCGCCGCCACGGCCGAAAGGCTTGCCGACACTGCCCTGCAAAACGGCTGGTGGTCCTGCGCGACGGAGCTCATTCCCAACACGGTTCGCATCGAAGCGCCAAAGAAATAAAAATTTATCTAGCACGCGGCGAAAATCTTTGTTACTATAGTCGAGCTAACGGGTTGTGGCTCAGTTTGGTAGAGCACTGCGTTCGGGACGCAGGGGTCGCTGGTTCAAATCCAGTCAACCCGACCAGAGCATGAGGAGGGACCGCTTCTTGCGGTCCCTTTTTTTAGCTATTGTTGTGATACCGCGATACCCGCGGTATACTCATTCGAGCTTGTCTCGCTGTATTGTGGAGGTCTACATGTTTGGACTGAGGGCTCCTGAGCTCATCATTATTCTCGTCGTTGTCCTGATTATCTTCGGGCCCAAGAACCTGCCGAAGCTCGGCAAGTCCCTCGGCTCTACCGTCAAGAATATCCGTGAGGGTATGGAGGGCGACGATAAGGCCGAGACCAAGCAGGCCGAGGAGGTCGTGGTCGAGCAGTCCGAGGAGGACAAGGAGATCGCTGAGCTCGAGGCCAAGCTCGCTGCTGCCAAGAAGAAGCAGGCAGAGGACAGCGACGCGGACGCAGAGTAGTCCCATCCCTTTGGGGTGAGCACCTGACCGGCTTGCCCGCAGGCTAGCCGGTCTTTTTCGTTTTGTTGACAGTTGATTGTTTGATCAGAGTTGGGGAGATATCCGTATGGACGCAAGCCAGATCGTACTGACCGCTGAGGGCCGCCAGAAGCTCGTCGAGGAGCTCGCTTGGCGTGAGGGCGATTACGCCAAGGAGATCGTCGAGGACATCAAGGAAGCCCGCGCGTTCGGCGACCTTTCGGAGAACTCCGAGTACGACGCCGCTAAGGACAAGCAGGCCCAGAACGCCGCTCGTATTGCCGAGATCCAGGCCATCCTCGCCAACGCTCAGGTTGCTGCCACCACGGGCGATCTGACCGTCTCCATCGGTTCCACCGTTTCTCTGATTGATCCCAACGGTGAGGTCATGGAAGTCACGCTTGTCGGTACCACCGAGACCAACTCGCTCGAGCACAAGATTTCCAACGAGTCTCCGGTCGGCCACGCCATCATCGGTCACGGCGAGGGCGACTCCGTCGAGGTCGTTACGCCTTCCGGCAAGACTCGCGTCTACACCATCGCCAAGATTGCACGCTAGACCACGGTCCCGCGTAAAGGTATGTTTTCGCTCCCTGGGACCGAATCCTGGGGAGCGTTTTAGTTTGAGGAGCTAACTTATGGCAGAGAACCAGAACGCCGCAGATCAGGCATCGACGCTCAACGACGAGCGCGCCACCCGCCTGGCCAAGCGCGCCGCCCTGTTCGAGGCGGGCCAGAACCCCTATCCCGAGCACTCTGAGCTTGAGGACTACGTTGCCGATATCGAGGCTAAGTATGCCGAGCTTGCCGATGGCGAGGACACCGAGGACGTCGTGAAGATCGCTGGCCGTGTGGTCGCCAAGCGCGGTCAGGGCAAGATCATGTTCATCGTCGTACGCGATGCGACTGCCGAGATTCAGCTGTTCTGCCGCATCAACGACATGGACGAGGCTGCCTGGAATACGCTCAAGTCCCTCGACCTGGGCGACATCCTGGGCGTGACCGGCGTGGTTGTGCGCACCCAGCGCGGTCAGCTTTCCGTTGCCCCTAAGAGCGCGACCCTGCTTGCCAAGGCCGTTCGTCCGCTGCCCGAGAAGTTCCACGGTCTTTCCGACAAGGAGACCCGCTATCGCCAGCGCTATGTTGACCTGATCGCCAACGACGACGTTCGCGAGACGTTCCGTAAGCGTTCGCAGATTCTCTCCACCTTCCGTCGCTTTATGGAGTCCGACGGCTACATGGAGGTCGAGACCCCCATCCTGCAGACCATCCAGGGCGGCGCTACTGCCAAGCCGTTCATCACGCACTTCAACGCGCTCGATCAGGAGTGCTACCTGCGCATTGCTACCGAGCTGCACCTCAAGCGCTGCATCGTCGGCGGTTTTGAGCGCGTGTTCGAGATCGGCCGTATCTTCCGTAACGAGGGCATGGACCTTACCCACAACCCCGAGTTCACCACGATGGAGGCCTATCGTGCCTTCTCCGACCTCGAGGGCATGAAGGCGCTCGCCCAGGGTGTCATTAAGGCGGCTAACAAGGCCATCGGCAACCCCGAGGTCATCGAGTACCAGGGCCAGACTATCGACCTGTCCGGTGAGTGGGCCAGCCGTCCCATGACCGACATCGTCTCCGACGTGCTCGGCAAGCAGGTCACCATCGACACGCCGGTCGAGGAGCTTGCTGCCGCCGCGCGCGAGAAGGGCCTGGAGATCAAGCCCGAGTGGACTGCTGGCAAGATCATCGCCGAGATCTACGATGAGCTGGGCGAGGACACCATTGTCAACCCCACGTTCGTTTGCGATTACCCCATCGAGGTCAGCCCGCTTGCCAAGCGCTTTGAGGACGACCCGCGCCTGACGCACCGCTTTGAGCTGGTTATCGCCGGTCACGAGTACGCCAACGCGTTCTCCGAGCTCAACGACCCGGTCGACCAGGCCGAGCGCTTTGCCGCCCAGATGGCCGAGAAGGCTGGCGGCGACGACGAGGCCATGGAGTACGACGAGGACTACGTGCGCGCCCTCGAGTACGGTATGCCTCCCGCGGGCGGCATCGGCATCGGTATCGACCGCGTGGTCATGCTGCTCACCAACCAGGCTTCCATCCGCGACGTGCTACTGTTCCCGCACATGAAGCCCGAGAAGGGTTTCCAGTCCGGTGCCGCTACCGCCAAGGCTGCCGAGGCCGGCAACACCGCGAGCCCGTTCGTCAAGCCGCTCAAGCCCACGGTTGATTACTCCAAGATCGCCGTCGAGCCGCTGTTTGAGGAGTTCGTCGACTTTGATACCTTCTCCAAGAGCGATTTCCGCGCTGTGAAGGTCAAGGCGTGCGAGGCCGTCAAGAAGTCCAAGAAGCTGCTGAACTTTACGCTCGACGACGGCACTGGCACCGACCGCACCATCCTCTCCGGCATTCACGGTTATTATGAGCCCGAGGACCTGGTCGGCAAGACTCTGCTCGCCATCACCAACCTGCCTCCGCGCAAGATGATGGGCATTCCCAGCTGCGGCATGCTCATCAGCGCTATCCACGAGGAGGATGGTGAGGAGCGTCTCAACCTGATCCAGCTCGACGCTTCCATCCCTGCCGGCGCGAAGATGTACTAGGGGGTTACGCGGTTCTACGAACCGCGTAACGGCTCGACGCTGCGCGCCGCCCAGAGCGACAATTTGTCATTCAAAAGGCAAGGCATGACCAGAAGGTCTATGCCTTGCCTTTTTCATGCCAACTTGTTCGCTCTGGACGTCGCTCGCTGTCCGTCCTCAACCTGTGGTATTGCCCTGGTTGGCACTTAGGGACGTTCCTCTTGTGCCGGCACTTGGGGACGGTCCTAGCCGCCTGGGGTCTACCGGCGCATTGGGGGTTTACGCCTTCCATGCATGACAGTCGTCTCTTTTATGTTTCCTTTAGCCGTCGCTGCCTAGGATGGGGGTTAGTCGGTAGGAAGGGAGCGTCTATATGAACGACGCGAGCGATCGTGCAATCGAAGAGGACATGCTCGATCAGTTCAATTACTTTGACGATGAGGACGAGGAGCTGATCGATCGTCGCGAGCCGGCGTCGCTCGATGCTTTCGACCTTGTTGATGAAGGGCCCGACGAGGACGAGGTCGAATCGACGGAACCCCCACAGCCTTCGCGCCATGATTCGTTGCTCTCAAGAGTCCCTCTGCACCACGGTGTTCGTGCCGGCGCCCTCCATATGAAAACCGACTGGTGCCAGATCGTGACGGCAGGCGGTGAGCTTGCCGTCGATGCGCCGCTCACCGATAAATCATCCATCATTTGCCGCACCGGTATGCTTATGCTCGCGAGCGGAACGGGTGCCTGGCGTGTACGCGATACCATGAATCGCGTCGCCGCTGTACTCGGTGTCACCATCCACGTTGACTTAAGTCTCCTGTCGTTTGAGTGTACTTGTATCGAAGATGGTCACTGCTTTAACGAGGTCGTCAGCCTACCCACAACGGGGGTCAATACTCATCGCATATGGATGATGGAGAGCTTCTTAAAGGAAATCGAGGTTTACGGGCGCCGGTTTACCGTGCATGAGTACCACGAGATGCTCAAGACCGTTGAGAGTTCAAAACCCGATTACACTCCCTGGCAACAGGGCATTGCGGCGGCCTGTGCTTGCGGCGCCTTTGTCTTTTTGCTCGGCGGCGGCCCTATCGAGATGGCCTGTGCATTTGTGGGCGCTGGTGTCGGCAACTTTGCGCGCTCCCATATTCTCAAGCAGGGCCTTGGCCAGTTTAGCGCGCTGACGATCGGCGTTGCACTCGCTTGCGTCTCGTATCTGCTGGCATTGCTTGGCCTTGGCCAGGTCATACCGGGGGCAATGTCGCACCAAGAAGGCTATATCGGCGCCATGCTCTTTGTGATCCCCGGCTTTCCTCTCATTACGGCAGGCCTCGACATCGCTAAGCTCGACATGCGAAGCGGCATTGAGCGTCTTTCGTATGCTGTGTCGATTATTGTGATGGCGACCCTCGTAGGCTGGATGGTTGCCGAGTGTGTGGGGCTGGCGCCGGATGATTTTGCCCCGCTCGGCCTCTCACCGTTGGCTCTTACACTCTTGCGTATTGTGATGAGCTTTGTCGGAGTATTTGGCTTCTCGGTTATGTTCAACAGTCCGGTAAAGATGGCAGCGGCGGCAGGGCTCATCGGCGCCGTGTCTAATACCTTGCGCCTTACGCTCGTTGATGCGCCGACGCTGTTTCCCTTCCTGGGTCTGAGCGTGGGTATGCCTCCCGAGGCGGCAGCGTTTATCGGCGCGCTGGTATCGGGACTGCTCGCGAGCTTAGCCGAAATCAAGCTCACCTACCCACGCATCGCCCTCACGGTGCCGTCGATTGTCATTATGGTGCCGGGCTTGTATCTGTATCGCTCGATGTATTACATGTGCACCTTCGACACGGTCAATATGCTCGGCTGGTTTGTGCGTGCAGTGCTCATCGTGGCGTTTCTGCCCGTTGGCCTGGGCGTGGCGCGTACACTTACCGACCCTCGCTGGCGCCACACCAGCTAATTTGTCGTTGGGGACGTCCCAACGGATCAACTGCGCCTCGCATCTCCATAAACTCAACGCTTACGAAGCGCGTGCCGTTCGTGCTAGGCTGGTTCCACCACATAAGTAGTCGCAGACGCACGTACCACGGGCGGGCGAGATGAAGTCCCAACAGCTCCATCTCGCCCGCCCGTTTTTGTTACGTGGTGCCGCGGCGTAACACAGAAAGGACCATGCCCTTTATGCCTATCAACAAACGAGAGAGCCTGCTGTTCACCTTTATCATGTGCTTTTGCATGGTGCTCTGGATGAGCATCTACAACGTTGTCCTGCAGCATGGGGCCATCAACGGCGAGGTTGTTGCCGCCGCGTGGCTCGGCTTCCCCGTTGCCTACGTCTTTGCCATGTGCTGCGACTGGTTTGTTGCCAGCCCCCTTGCCAAGGGTTTCGCCTTTAAATTCCTGGTCACGCCGGGCAAGAGCTCGCCGCTTGCCATGACGCTCGCCGTCAGCTCCTGCATGGTCGTTCCCATGGTCATCATCATGTCGCTCTACGGCGCGTGCGAAGGTCTGTTCCATATGCCCGGCGGCCCGCTTGCAAACCTGCAGATGCTGCCGATGATGTGGCTCATCAACATTCCGCGCAACTTTATCATGGCCCTGCCCTGGAACCTGCTGGTGGCTGGTCCGGTTGCTCGCTTTGTCTTCCGCCGCGCCTTCCCCATGGGAACCGTCTTTGAAGAGCAGCATATGGAGCTCGTGCGCATGCCGGGCGCTCCCGTTGCCGAGGAGGTTGCCAACATTTCCGAGGGCATGGACGCCGAGCCCGCCTGCTAGACGGCAGTGCAAAACCAAACCGTCAAGCGGACCAGAGCGATTCCTTTTTTGTAGACGTTGTCACGCGGCTACGGGTGGGAAAGGTCCCAACGGTTAACATATACTCCATATGGGTAAAGAGACCAAAGCGCTGCCGCGGGGCGGCGCTTTGCGTTTGAAAAAACTAGCTCGTCTAAGAGGAACTAGCATGTTAGACCGTTTTACCGATCGCGCGCGCAAGGTCATGTCCATGGCCAAGCAAGAGGCGCTCGATCTTCATTCAAATAAGGTGGGTACCGAGCATCTGCTGCTTGCGCTCGCCAAGGAGGACGAGGGCATTGCCGCCGAGGCGCTGCGCTCGCTCGATATCTCCTACGACGACATCATGGATACTCTCAAAGAGGTCCAGACCACGGTTCCCGAGCCCAGTGAGGAGACCGAGGCGGCCAAGCTCGCCTTTACGCCGCTCGTCATTAGCGTGATGGAGCGTTCATTCCGCGTGGCGCGTGAGAACAACCAGACCTACGTGTCGACCGAGCACTTGCTGATCGGCATCGTCGAAGAGGGCAACGGCATGGCCATGGACATCCTCATGCGCTTGGGTGTGTCGTCCGCCTCCATCAAAAAGGCTATCGAGAAACTCACCGCCAAGGACCAGGACAAGAAGCGTCCGCTCGCCGGCGCCGGTGCTGGTCGTCCCGGTGCGGGCCTGCCGTTCTTTAGCGGCTCGGATGCCTCTCAGCAAAAGGGGAGTGGCACCGATACGCTTAAGCAGTTCGCGACCAACCTCACGCAGAAGGCGCGCGACGGCGAGCTCGACCCTGTAATTGGTCGCGAAAAGGAAGTCCAGCGTATGATGGAAATTCTTTCGCGCCGCACCAAGAACAACCCGCTTATCCTGGGCGACCCCGGCGTGGGCAAGACGGCCATCGTCGAGGGCCTGGCACGGCAGATCGCTGCCGGCAATGTGCCCGAGAACCTTATGAACCAGAACATCTGGACGCTTGACCTGCCGGGTCTTGTCGCGGGCGCCAAGTATCGCGGTGAGTTTGAGGAGCGCCTCAAGAACGTGATCCAGGAGGCGACCGAGGCCGACGACGTCATTCTGTTTATCGACGAGATGCACACCATCATCGGTGCCGGTTCTGCCGAGGGATCTATCGATGCAAGCTCCATGCTCAAGCCCGTGCTCGCGCGTGGTGCCTTCCAGATTATCGGCGCCACCACGGCCGAGGAATTCCGCAAGTACCTCACCAAGGACCCAGCCTTCGAGCGTCGCTTCCAGACCATCGATGTCGAGGAGCCGAGCGTCGAGGACACGGTCAAGATCCTGACTGCGCTCAAGCCGCGCTACGAGGAGCACCACCACGTGCGTTACACGCAGGGTGCCATCGAGGCCGCTGCGAACCTCTCCAACCGCTACATTCAGGATCGCTTCCTGCCCGATAAGGCCATCGACCTCATTGACGAGGCCGGTGCCCGCGCTCGCATCGCCGCGAATCGCGCACCCGAGCCGGTGCGCGAGGCCGAGCATCGCATCGAGGAACTCAAGGCTGCCGCACAGGAGGCTACCGAGAGCGACGACATGAACAAGGCCGCCGAGATCACCGAGCAGCAGAAGGCCGCCGAGATTGAACTCGCCGAAGCCAAGGCCGCCTGGACCGCCGAGCTCGACGCCAGCCCGCTCACCATCGACGTGAGTCAGATTGCCGACATCGTGTCCGTGACCTCTGGCGTGCCGGTTTCCTCGCTCACCGAGAGCGAGAGCCGTCGCCTGCTGCAGACCGAAAGCGTGCTCAAGACCCGCATTATCGGCCAGGACGAGGCCGTCGAGGCCGTCGCCAAGGCCGTGCGCCGCAGCCGCTCGCCGCTCAAGGACCCGCGTCGTCCCGGCGGCAGCTTTATCTTCCTGGGTCCCACCGGCACGGGCAAGACCGAGCTCGCCAAGACGCTCGCCGAGTACCTCTTTGGCAGCAAGGACGCGCTCATCAGCTTCGACATGTCCGAGTTCGGTAGCGAGTTCGAGGTCTCCAAGCTCATCGGTAGCCCTCCGGGCTACGTCGGTCACGACGAGGGCGGCCAGCTCACCAAGGCCGTTCGTCGCCACCCGTACTCGGTCGTGCTGTTCGACGAGATCGAGAAGGCGCACCCCGATATCTTCAACATCCTGCTGCAGGTGCTGGAAGAGGGTCGTCTGACCGA
Organism: Collinsella sp. AF05-9; assembly: GCF_003465595.1. Taxonomy (NCBI): domain Bacteria; kingdom Bacillati; phylum Actinomycetota; class Coriobacteriia; order Coriobacteriales; family Coriobacteriaceae; genus Collinsella; species Collinsella sp. AF05-9. The sequence goes on along the minus strand of NZ_QSBB01000004.1, from coordinate 23,811 downwards.
TAGCCAGGGCAAGACGGTCGACTTCCGCAACACCGTGATCATCATGACGTCCAACGTGGGCGCCCGCGAGATTGCGCAGGATGCAAGCGTTGGCTTTGGCACCACCGGCGAGCAGGGCCTCACCTCGAGTGAGATCCGCGGCCGCGCGATGGGCGAGCTCAAGCGCCTGTTCCGCCCCGAGCTGCTCAACCGCATCGACGACATCGTGGTGTTCCAGAAGCTCTCGGGCGAGAACCTGACCAAGATCGCTCACCTGCTGGTGGACGATCTGCGCCAGCGCCTGATTGCCAACGGCATGAACATCAAGCTCACCGATGCGGCCTATGACAAGATCGTGGCCGAGGGCACCGACCTCACCAACGGTGCGCGTCCGCTGCGCCGTGCTATTCAAAAGCTCATCGAGGATCCGCTGTCCGAGGAGCTTCTGGCCGGCGAGTGGGGTGAGGGCGATACCGTCCTGTGCGACGTGGCCGATGGCAAGTTTGTCTTTAGCCATGGCACGGGCGAGATCCCGGCACCGCGTCCGGCGGGCACGCTCGGTGGCGATACCGCCCCGGCGGCACCGCACACCGGCAACGCTGCTCCTGTGGGAGGCGGCGTGACCTCGGGCCCCGGCGGCATGATGCAAGCCGGCTCTGGTGCGCTGTAGGGCGTAACAAAACCTTGTGTCTACGAGGGCGTTCCAAAGGAGCGCCCTTTTTCTGTTGGAAAGGCCCCTTCGTTCAAAGTGGATCTCATTAAACACATCAATGGCGTATGCATAAACGTTGATCAAGCGCTGAGGTTGGTTGAAGGGTCCAACGTCCCTTTGGTACGGCCCGTCTAGCCTGCTTTATCTTAATAAAGTGGCGTCTCCCCGCCGTTAGCCGATGATGCAAGGGCGCTCGGCGTTTTCGACTGGTTTATGCACGCAAAGTCTGGGAATATACAAGTCGCATGTCTTACTGTCTAACCAGTTGCGCCAAGGAGGCACCATGGATTACAAGATCACCGGCTACGAGCCCGCCCAGCTGTTCCATTTCTTTGAGGAGGTCAGCGCGATCCCCCGTGGGTCTGGCAACGAGAAGGGCATCAGCGATTTCCTGGTTGCGTTTGCTAAGGAGCGCGGCCTCGATGTGTACCAGGACGAGGTCTACAACGTCATCATTCGCAAGCCCGCTTCTGCCGGCGCCGGGAATGCTCCGACCGTGATGCTGCAGGGCCACATCGATATGGTGTGCGACAAGTTGGGCTCCGTTGAGCACGACTTTACGACCGATGGTATCGACCTGGTCGTCAAGGACGGCGTCCTCACCGCTAACGGCACCACTCTGGGCGCCGACAACGGTATCGCCGTCGCGCTTATGCTTACCGTGCTCAACGACGATTCGATTGCCCATCCGGCCCTCGAGTGCGTGTTCACCACCGACGAGGAGACTGGCCTGGTCGGCGCCGAGACGCTCGACAAGTCCCAGATTAGCGCCCGCACCATGATTAACCTTGACTCCGAGGAAGAGGGCGTTGCCACCGTCAGCTGCGCCGGCGGCGTCGTCGTTACCTACACCTGCCCCATCGCGCGCGAGCACAAGACCGGTAGCACCCTCACGCTCGACATCTCCGGCCTGCTGGGCGGCCACTCCGGCAGCGATATCCACCTGGAGCGCGGCAACGGCAACCTCATCATGGCCCGCATCATCGACCGCCTGATGGTCGCCGGCGAGCCCGCCATCGTTAGCTTTAACGGCGGCACTAAGGACAACGCCATCAACCGTGAGTGCAAGGCCGAGCTGGTTTACGCCGACCACGCTGCCGCCGAGGCCGCGGCCCAGATCGCAAAGGACATCATCGCCGACGTCACTGCCGAGCTCGAGGTCTTCGACCCCGGCTTTACCTGCACCGTCGAGATTGCCGACGACGCCGAGGTCGAGGCCATGGATCAGAAGTCCGCGCTTGCCCTCATCCGCGCCCTGCGTCTTGCCCCTAACGGCGTGATTCGCCGCAACGTCGCCACTGACGGCTCCGTCGAGGTTTCCTCCAACATCGGCGTGGTCGCCACTTCCGACGACCAGGTCAAGATCATGCTGTCCCCGCGCTCCTCGATCACCTCGCTGCAGAACGAGTTCAAGGACCGCCTGCAGACGCTGGCCGATGTCTTGGGCTTCGACGCCAAGTTCGAGTTCGAGTATCCCGGCTGGAGCTATGCCGAGCATTCGCCGGTCCGCGACGTTTTTGTCGAGAGCTATCGCGAGCTCTTTGGCTCCGAGCTGCGCATCGAGTCCATTCACGCTGGCCTTGAGTGCGGCCTGTTTGCTGAGGCCCTGCACGGCCTGGACGCCATCGCCGTGGGCCCGACGCTCTCCGATGTCCACACCCCGGACGAGAGCATGGAGCTCGCTTCTGCCGAGCGCTTCTACGAGCTGCTCATCGACGTCCTCAAGCGCCTTGCCGCGTAAGGGTCGCGCTAGCAGCAGTTCGAGCCACGTGCTAGCGGATTGCAAATGACATTACGAGAGGGGGCATCCGAACTTTTGCGACGGGTGCCCCCCTCTTCTTTTAAGAAATGTGGATTGATTGGCGCCTAGCCCATATCCGCCTTGATGAGGTCGAGGGTGCGCTGGCAGTTTTCGCGGACGGGGCCGAGCATGTGCTCGCGCAGGTCCGCCATGCCGGGCAGGTCGGCGTATTCGTCCATGATCTCTTCCATGCAAATGGGCACCTCGTAGGCGAGGTCCATCATGGTCGCAAAGCAAAACTTCTCGGATAGCCCGGCATCGGTGAGCGCCGCCTCCAGCGCGGGGTCGCCCATACCGTGGTATCGGCGGATAGCGCCTGGACCGATGCGCCCCACTCGATTTTCGCCGCCAACGCTCATGGCAAGGCGCGCCCGGCGGCGCATACGCTCGTACGCCAAGCCCGATGCGACATCGTACATGGGTGCGAGCGCTGCGTTTGTGCCTTTACCTAGGATGAGCGAGTAGTTTTTAGCGTGTGCGTCAGGCGCTCCGATAATGGCGTTATAGAACAACATATAGGTAAAAAGCACAAGATTCATGTGGTGGGGGACTGTGTTAATCAGTCGTTCTTGGATGTCTCGTGTGGTTGGTCCTCCGTCGGCGGTGTATTTCTGGCTTGGCAATACACCGAGCGCCTGGCAAAAGTCCTCCTGATGCAGCCTTTCGATATTTCCGCTGCTATTGACAATTCTGTCGTACCGTTCAACGACGAGCGCGGCTTCGTCTTCAAATGTGCAATAGGAGACGTTGGCAGTTGGAATGCCAACACGCCGAGCCGTTTTCATGCAGACGAATTCGTTTAAGGCCTGATGTTTGAACCCAACGACACCATTTTTGAAGATATGGGTAGTGGGGGATGACCCTAGACATTCGCACCATTGGCCATCATGCCAAGCTAGTGCAAATTTGCCTTGGTTGCCGCCCAGGGACCAGCTTTCGTTGGAGCCCATCCATGTCTCTCTTTCGTCATCGCGAATTGCTTTGAGCTTGTGAGCGATTTGAGAATTGGTAAGCGGGCGGTATGCCGAGACCCTGCCGCGGGCGGCGCCTAATTGATCGGTTCGACAAAACTGAACGGCCCCTGCGCAGTCAAGACCGATATGGCACAAGAGGGCGACGGGGTTGTTGGATGCAACGTCATGCTCGGCGGCAATAGCGCGGCGCTGCTCTTGGCTGTCGGGCAAAAGGCCAAATAGGAACGGGCGGACGATGTTATGGCCATACGTGCGATTGGAAAGCGGCATTGTAAGCGATAGTGGTGCTCCGCGATAGGTTGGGGCGTATACAAAGCTGCAGAGTCCATGCTCGTCTTGCCGGAGAGTGCCTGCGATTTCGCCACAAATGAGGGTCGCAAGCTCCATCTCTGCCATTTATTTCACAACCTTACAGCCAAAGGAGAGGTCTGAAGTGTCGGAAAGGCCTTGCTCGGCTGCGATTTGGGCCAGCAAGGCACCATAGGAAGATGGCGTTCCCTGTCGAGCGGGTCGTCTGCCTACGCTTGGCTTTGGCAGGGCATTCGAGTTCGCGATAGGGAGGTCCGCTTTCGTCGTCGGATGTTCGGAGGGCGATGCGATGGAGTCGTTATCGCTTTGCGCAAAGAGACCTATGCCGAGTGCGTTAAAGACGGACAGCAACTTGTCGAGTCGAATGCCGGTGGCGTCTCCTAGCTCGAGCGATGCGAGCAGGCGCTCCGAAACACTGGCCGTTTTGGCGAGGGCGGCACGGGTGAGACCCTGAGCCTCGCGTGCCTGGCGCACGTAGATGCCAGCTTGGCGTGGTGTGGTGATGGGAAGGGTATCCATGGCGATCTCCAACATGCAGACTTTTGCATATCAGTATGACATGCAAAAGTCTGCACGAAAAGGCCTCATGCAAAACTTTGCATGAGGCCTTGTACTGGCGTTGAGTTTTGAGCGATTGCGTTTGGCGTTACAGCGCCAAAATCCCCAGATGCTCAAGCAAGATCTTAAGTCCGATGAGGATGAGCACGATGCCGCCCACGATGGTGGCAGGTTTTTCGTAGCGCGCGCCAAAGGTGTGGCCGATCGCTACGCCGGCGACGGAGAAGATAAACGTTGTGACGCCGATAAGCGATACAGCGGGAACGATGTCAACCGAGAGCGCCGCAAATGAGATGCCTACGGCTAGGGCGTCGATTGAGGTGGCGATGGCGAGGATCAGGTACTCGCCCAGGTCAATCTTTTCGGCATCCTTGCCGTCGCCTTCATTCTCGTCCTTGGTAAAGGCTTCCCACAGCATTTTGCCGCCGATAAAGGCCAAAAGGATAAAGGCGATCCAATGGTCGATGGGTCCGATGATGCCCATGAATTGACTGCCAAGCGCCCATCCGATTACGGGCATGCCGGCCTGAAAGCCGCCAAAGAACAGGCCGAGCACCACGGCGACTTTAAGGTTGATCTTCTTCATGCCAAGGCCCTTGCAGATGGATACGGCAAAGGCATCCATCGAAAGGCCAACGGCGAGCAGCACGAGCTCTGCGAGTCCCATAGTCTGGCTCCCTCTCTGCGGGCGGGCCCGCGTGTACCTCTTGGGGGAGTAACAAAAAAGACCCGTGGCGTACGCGTTGCGCGCACGGCCACGAGTCTCGTTCATTAAGGCAAGCCAGGCCGCATCGGCCAGTGTGTTGACTTGCCGCGCCACCGGAGGCGAACCCGATCACGCGACTACTCCCTCATTTATGCGAATCCCGATGCTACCACATAAGCAGCTCATTTGGATTGGGGCTCTCAGCTGTGTTCGCTCATTCTGTAAGCATCGGATTTTGCGGGCGTCACAGAGGCAAACCGTGAGAAACTTATTGACGTTTATGGAGCGTATACGATGGGAGCGATGCCTTGGATAAGAACGAGCTGCAAAAGCGTATGGAACAGGCCATCCGCCTGACGGCACCTGGCCAGCCGATCCGCACCGCCCTCGACATGATCATTGCTGGTCACCTGGGCGCCCTTATCTGCGTCGGCGACACCGAAAACGTGCTCGCTGCCGGTAACGACGGCTTCCCGCTCAACATTTCGTTTACCTCGAACCGCCTGTTCGAGCTTTCCAAGATGGACGGCGCCATCGTCATCGATGGCGACCTCACCCAGATCCTGCGCGCCAACTTCCACCTCAATCCCGATCCCTCGCTCGCCACGAGTGAGACGGGCATGCGTCACCGCACCGCCGCCCGCATGTCGGTGCTCACGGATGCCATCGTGATCTCGGTCTCGGCCCGTCGTGCCGTCGTCAACGTGTACGTTCACGGCAAGAGCTACGAGATCCAGCCCGTCACCACCATCATGAGCTCGGTCAACCAGCTCGTCGCCACGCTCCAGACTACCCGTCAGTCGCTCGACCGCTCCCTGCTGCGCCTGACGGCCCTCGAGCTCGACGACTACGTTACGCTCGCCGACATCACCGGCATTTTCTCGAGTTTCGAGATCATGCAGCAGGCAAAGACTGAGCTTAAGGATTGCATCGTCAAGCTGGGCAACCAGGGCAAGCTCGTGCAGATGCAGCTCGAGCAGCTCGCGGGCTCCAGCATGGATACCGAATACGACCTGATGATCCGCGACTACGCAAGTGATTCTTCCGAGGCTAATGCCGAGAAGATTCGCGCCAACCTGAGTCGTATGACACCTAAGGACCTGTCCGACCCACAGCATGTGGCGGCGGTTCTGGGTTACGACGACCTGGACGAGGACTCCGTCATGACGCCGCTGGGCCTGCGCACGCTTTCGCGCGTGTCCGTCGTGCGCGACGGCGTGGCCGAGAAGATCGTCGACGAGTATGGCTCGTTGCAGGAGCTCATGGACGACATCAGCGAGGATCCGGAGCGCCTAGGCGACTTTGGCGTCAACAACCCTGCCATTCTTGCGGACTCGCTGTACCGCATGAAGGGCACCAAACAGGGGAACGCATAATGGCGCCCGTATGCGCCGTGGTCGTTGCCGGCGGCAGCGGCCAGCGCTTTGGAAATCCCGGCGGCAAGCAGCTCGTTAACGTGGCGGGCCGTCCGCTCATGAGCTGGTCTATCCGCGCGTTCGATCGGAGCGACAAGGTCGGCCACATCGTGGTGGTGTGTCCTGCCGAGCGCCGCGCCGAGATGCGCCGCCTGGCCATCGATCCGTTTGACTATGACACGCCCATCAGCTTCGCCGATGCCGGCGATACCCGTCAGGATTCCACCCGTGCCGGCATGCATGCGGTACCGACGGGTTTCGAATATGTCGCCATCCACGACGGCGCCCGTCCGCTTATCACGACCGAGGCCATCGATCATGCGATTGACGTGCTTGTGGGTGACCGCTCGCTCGACGGTGTCGTGTGCGGTCAGCCCGCGATCGATACGCTCAAGATCGTCGATGGCGACAACATCGTCGAGACGCCGCCGCGCGAGCTCTATTGGGCCGCGCAGACGCCGCAGATCTTTAGCGTCGACGCCATGAAGCGCGCCCATGCCGCGGCGATTGCCGAGGGCTTTATCGGCACGGACGATTCGTCACTGGTCGAGCGCATGGGTGGGCGCGTCCGCTGCGTCCAGAGCCCGCGCGATAACCTTAAGGTGACGGTGCCCGAGGACCTGCGTCCCGTAACCGCGATTCTGCTTGGCCGCATGGCCGAGGGAGAGGACCTTCCCCATGTTCAGTAACCTGCGCATTGGCCACGGCTACGACGTCCACCGTTTGGTGGAGGGGCGTCGATGTATCATCGGCGGGGTCGACATTCCCTACGAGCGCGGCCTGCTGGGCCACTCGGATGCCGATGTGCTCGCGCATGCCTTGGCCGACGCCATTCTGGGCGCCTGCCGCGGGGGAGACATCGGCAGGCTATTTCCCGACACCGATCCCGCCTACGAGGGTGCCGATTCGATGGTGCTGCTCGCTCGCGTGATGGACTATGCGCGCGAGCTGGGCTTTGAGTTTGTCGATGCCGATTGCACCATTGCCTGTCAGCAACCCAAGATCACTCCGCACCGCGATGCCATGCGCGCCAACCTTGCCCATGCCCTGGGCGTTGACGTCGAAAACGTGGGCGTCGCCGCCACTACGACCGAAAAGCTCGGTTGGGAAGGCCAGGGCGAGGGAATCGGTGCCTGGGCCGTCTGCCTGCTACAGAAAACCGTTAAGGAGTAACGAATGCGTATCTACAACAGCGCTACCCATAAAAAGGAAGAGTTCCAGCCCATCGAGTCCGGCAAGGTCCGCATGTACGTGTGCGGCCCCACGGTCTACGACAACATCCACATTGGCAACGCCCGCACGTTCATCAGCTTCGATGTGATTCGCCGCTGGCTCATCGCGAGCGGCTACGAGGTCACGTTCGCCCAGAACCTCACCGATGTCGATGACAAGATCATCAAGCGCGCCAACGAGCAGGGCCGTACGGCCGCCGAGGTCGCGACGGAGTTCTCCGACAAGTTCATCGGCGTCATGCGCGCCGCCAACGTGCTCGATCCCGATGTGCGCCCCCGCGCCACCAAGGAGATCGGTCCCATGATCGCCATGATCAAGACGCTTATCGAGCAGGGCCACGCTTACGCAGCCGATAACGGCGATGTGTACTTTGCCGTGCGCAGCGATCGCAGCTATGGTCAGGTCTCGGGCCGCAACATCGACGACCTTATGGTGGGCGCGCGCATCGAGGAGAACGAGGACAAGAACGACCCGCTCGACTTTGCCTTATGGAAGGCCGCCAAGCCCGGCGAGCCCAGCTGGCCGAGCCCCTGGGGCGAGGGTCGTCCCGGTTGGCACACCGAGTGCGCCGCCATGGTGCATCGCTACCTGGGCACCCCGATCGACATCCACGGCGGTGGCTCGGACCTTGCCTTCCCGCATCACGAGAACGAGTGCGCCCAGGCTACCTGCGCCTGGCACCAGGGCTTCTCCAACACCTGGATGCACACGGGCATGCTGCTGGTCGACGGCGAGAAGATGTCCAAGTCGCTCGGCAACTTCTTTACGCTGGCCGAGGTGCTCGAGCAGCACTCTGCCGCGGCCCTGCGCCTGCTGATGCTGCAGACGAGCTATCGCTCGCCGCTTGACTTCTCCTGGGAGCGCTTGGAGGGTGCCGAGAACTCGCTCACGCGTATCGCCGGTACGGTCGAGAACCTGCGCTGGGCCGCGAACCATGCGACGGCCGATGCCGATGAGGCATCATCCGAGGCGTTTGCCGCCAAGGCCGCCGAGACCCGTGCCACCTTTAAGGAGTGCATGGACGACGACTTTAACACCGCCGGTGCCATGGGTGCCGTCTTTGGCTTTGTGACCGAGTGCAACCAGTACCTGGAGCAGGCGGGCGACGCTGCCGACAAGGCCGCCGCGCTCGCCGCCGCCGATACGCTGGTCGAGCTGCTCGATACGTTTGGCGTCGAGCTTCCCGAGCCTAAGGTCGAGTTGCCGCTGGGTCTGCTGGGCGTTGCTGCCGGCCTGGTTGCCTACACGGGTGACGACGTGGACGAGGCCGCTGCCAAGATTCTCGAGGCCCGCGCCGAGGCCCGCGCCGCCAAGAACTGGGATCTGGCGGATGCCATCCGCGACCAGCTCAAGGATCTCGGGCTGACGATCGAGGATACTGCCGCCGGCACCCGTATCAAATCTCTCTAATCCCCGCGGGTTTCCCAAGCACTCGACCGCCCGAGCCACGGCACCTTGCCTTTCAATCGTCGGGCATGACCTCAAGGTCTATGCCCTCCTCTTTCAAGGCAATCTGCCGCACCTCGGGCGGTCGGTCTATTTGTTTCGTTTGATAGTTGTATTTAGGAGGTCGCTTCATGGCCGATAATCGCAAGCGTGCACCGCGTGGCGGCAAGCAGGCTGCTTCTGGCTCGCGTCCGATTCGCCGCAATGACCGCGCCGCCGCCCCCAAGGCTCAGCGCCGCCGCTCCCAGGCTGCGCGTCCGCAGCGCGAGCGTGGCCGCGAGGGCGTCCAGGCTCCCAAGGGTGAGTTTATCGAAGGTCGTCGTGCTGCCGCCGAGGCGCTGCGCACCGGTTTTCCCATCAAGTGTGCGCTCATTGCCGAGGGCGGGGAGCGCGATGCCGCCTTGTCGCGTCTGGTCGACGACCTCAACGCCGCGGGCGTTCGCATTAAGTATGTGTCGCGCGCGCAGCTTGATGCGCTGTCGAGCCATGGCGCCCACCAGGGCATTGCGCTCGAGGTGGGAAATTTCCCCTATGCCGATGTTGCCGATATTCTCGACCGCGCGGGTGACGGACCGGCGCTCGTCGTCGTGCTCGACCATGTGACCGACGATGGCAACTTTGGTGCGATCGTGCGCTCCGCCGAGGTCGTGGGCGCGGCGGGCGTCATCATTGCCAACAAGCGCGCCGCCGGTGTGACCGTTGGCAGCTACAAGACTTCCGCCGGCGCTGTCATGCATCTGCCTATTGCGCAGGTGCCCAATATCGCCCGTGCTCTCGATGACCTCAAAGCCGCTGGCTTTTGGGTGGGCGGCGCTTCCGAGCACGCCGAAGGCAGTTGCTGGGATGCCCCCTTCGAGGGTCGCGTGGCGCTCGTCATGGGCTCCGAGGGCGATGGCATCTCGCGCCTGGTGCTCGAGAAATGCGACTTTTTAACCAAGCTTCCCCAGCGCGGCATGACCGAGAGTCTCAATGTGGCCCAGGCGACCACCGCGCTGTGCTTTGAGTGGCTGCGCCGCAATGCCGGCGAGCTCATGGGGGAGGAGTAGCGCATGTCCAAGAAGAACCGCGCCAAGTCCAAGGCCAAGCGCTTTGGCGAAGGCTCGGCCAAGCCGATTGTTTCGGCCGCGACCTATGGCGTGGGCGGCAATGCGTTTGCGCAGGCCATCGCCGATCCTGTCTCGACGGTGCACTCCAATAAGCCCGAGCTGCTGGTGGTCGACGGCTATAACGTGATTCACTGCACGCCGCGCTACGAAAAGCTCGTGTACGACCATTCCGACGATCCGTATTCCAGCGACGTCCACGATATGGCGCGCACCGCCCTCATCAACGACGTCGCCGCCTTTGCCCAGGGCCGCTACGAGGCCGTGATCGTGTTCGACGGTGCGGGCAATATCTCCAGCGAGCGCCCCAACCTGCCGGCCCGTGGCGTGCGCATCGAGTTTTCGCCGACGGGTGTCTCTGCCGATACCGTGGTGCAGAAGCTCTGCATTGAGGCGCGCGAGGAAGGTCGCGCGTGCTCCGTGGTGTCGAGCGACGGCACGATCCAGGCCGTCGTCATGGGCAAGGGAGTCACGCGCATCTCGAGCCGCATGCTGGTGGACGAGATCAAACAGATCGACAACGACGTTCACGAGGCAGAGGAAGCCCCGCAGATCAAGATGACTCTGGGCAGTCGCCTGAGCCCCGATGCCCTGGCAAAGCTCAAGGCCCTCCGCGGGAGGTAGGGGAGCTGACGGTGCGACGCTGTCTCGCTAACTCCATTCAGCGATGTCGATCATTCTACGGAGGCGCCATGTAAGTGCCTCTTTTAGATATGGCAGCCTTGCCGTGAGCGCGTCATTTCTGGACAGAATCTCGAGTGCCTCGTCAACGAAGCCTTCGAGTTTGTCGCCGTCAAACCAGCTCATATCCTCAACAAGCAGCATTTGTTTCGCGGGGCTTGAATGAAACTGCGCGCTGGTAAAACTGTGCTCTCCTGCCCGAAGCTCCTCAAGAGAAATGTTGCACCAGAGCGATGAGCCCGAATCGAAGATGGGGGCAGGTCTGCAGGTTAGTGTGTTGACGTTTCGTACAAGGCCAAAGTTACGCCAATGGCGGTCATAGTTGGCGATGATGTCGTCGCATACAATCATGCGGTCAAGGGCATCCTTGACGCCTGTCACCCCGAGCTCTTCGCAGTTTGCTACATATCGCTCGTAGTCGGTTAGCCGTTCATCTGCGTTTGCGTGCTGGTTTACATAGAACGCAGGGACATACTCTTCTTCATCAGTTAAGAAGACATCGCATATGCTCAGGGCAGAAGTACCCACGCCTTCGAGCGAATAGGGTACATAATCGCAAGCGTTTAGGATACGACGGTGAAGTGCAGTCGCCACCATCTCGTTATAGGGTTCCTGGTTTAGATGCGCACCTGCCTTGTGGAGGATTCGACGGTCGCCCTCGCATGTCCAGTACTTTTGAAGATTGCCGTCCGAGGTGTTGTCGGGCTTTGCGGCAGCCGCCTTGCCCTCTGGGGCGAAGGGCGCGATGCTGAGAGAGACGTCGTCAAAAGCATTATTGAAGAAATTGATATCTTCCCACGAGAGACCGGAGTCTTGGGGCCTAATCCAATACTGGTCGGATAAGGAGAGGCCAAGATTTCGCTGAACGAGTTCATCGGGAACATCGACTGCGGCTTCTTCAAGCAGAGAGGTTAGCCCAATGCGTGCGAGCGGGATACCGCGGCCGCGCCACCAGATGCGGAAGGAGTCGAGCGATACAGGTTTGCTGGGAGCAAAAACTCCAATAGGGGCGTGGGCACGATCGACGTCGGCGCCGATATGGGTGAAGTCTTTCCGTGATCTGCTGTAGACCAGCTGGGCCACTTCGTGCGTGCGGTTCATGAGGGTGAATGCGATCTCGCTTTTCCCATGCCCACGACGAGGCCGTCCCCCTCTTTTGGTTGCGGAGCGGAGTCGCGTGTCTACGCTGTCTTTGTCGATGAGCCATACTCCAGAAGCCTTGCGGGCCTCAAGTGCTCCGTTTTTTATGAGCTCCTGCACCCTGCGCGGAGTGATGTCGAGCAGTTCGGCGGCTTCCTTGGTAGTTAACATCGCGAAACCCTTCGCCAGAACGAACAGTTTTATCTATTTCATTGTAATTAAAACTATTCGTTTTGACGAAGGGTTTTAAGATTGAGGGCGAACTGACAGAAATGAACGGGCCTGGTACGTGTTGTTGCTGGATTTTGCATATTTGTATAACGCTGTGCGGCCTGTTGCGCCTCGTCCGCAATTCCTTTATTCTTAATTGGCTTCGCGCGAAAGCGCCAAGTGTGCCAGTGTGGCGCAACGGTAGCGCAACTGATTTGTAATCAGTGGGTTGCGGGTTCGATTCCTGTCACTGGCTCCATGAGTTTTCGCAGGTCAGAGGCGATATAGCCTCTGATTCTGCCTTCTCATGCAACAGCTCATGCAACAAATATGCAACAATTAAATCTGAAAGTGCACTTGTGTGTTTTGCAACCGATGCTCATTGTCAATAAACGCGTGCAATGAGGCGGGAAAAGCCAAGCTTACAGTTGCTGTCTCCATTAGAGTTTTGGGCTTTGTGTCTCCAACTGGGATAGAGTGGAAAGTGACCAAGGCGCTGAGAGCTCCGATGCCGCTTCTCGAAAGATCGCACGCCGTGCACGGCTCTCTTTCCTGTAGCCCATGGGTATTACTATAGTCTAGATTTAATTCGGCGCGAGAAGTCAAGAGCGACAAGGATTTCCCGTCGTTTGTGAGCAAGGCGATTGAAAGGACCCATGATGATTAATAGCGTAGAGGACCCAACGGTTGCCAATATTCTGTCGACCGATATGCTAAAAATCTATGACATTCCTCGTTACCAGCGCGAATACACTTGGAATCAGCGCGACTGGGCGAATCTCTATGATGACATCACCCAAAACGACGCCGGTTACTTCCTGGGCTCGTTTATTGTCGTGAACGGGACCGTGAATTCCAAGATGGATACCATTCACTATGAAGTTATCGATGGCCAGCAACGCCTGACGACGCTCAGTCTTCTCCTTGCCGCCCTCTATACTCGCATCATGGAGCATAAGGATTCTATCGATGACGACATGATGTTGGACGATATTCGACCCCTGCGCAATCGTCTGATCTTGAAATCTGACAAGTCAATCACGCGCGTTATTCCTCAGGTTCAGAATCATAACCTTGAGGATTACCGCTGGATTTTGAAGGAACATATCGGCTTAGATACGGTTATACAAAAGCCGAAGTTCCTTGGTCTAAGAAAGATGTCTAAGGCATTCAACTATTTTTACGATCGGCTGGGTGAGGACGTTGAGGGCAGGGATGGAATCGAGTGCGTTCGCTGCCTCCTTGATATCTGCAGGTTGGTGTGTTCGGCGGTCGTGGTCCAGATTACCGTCGATAGTCATGCTGACGCCTACACCTTGTTCGCGTCCCTGAACAACCGCGGTGTTCCCTTGAGCGCCGTTGACCTTATCAAGAACATGCTTCTCGGCAAGGTTGCCGGGGTGGATGACGGACAGCTCAACTATTACTTTGAACGCTGGCAGGAAGTGCTCCACAATCTCGGCGATGACTACAAGACGCAGGAACGCTTCTTCCGCCAGAACTACGACGCCTTCCGCCGGGAGGTGAACAAGCCATTTATCGGCGAATCTGGTTCCCAGCTCCCCCTCGGTTCCGTTGCCACGCGGTCCAACCTTCTGAAAATCTACGAGAAGCGGATGGAATCTGATGACGGCGCCCTTAAGGTGTTGGACGAGCTGACCGAGAATTCCGCACTCTATTCGAGGATCATTGGACTCGATCAAGAGAGCCCGGATTCCGAGCTTTCGCATCAGCTTTTGGAGCTTTCGAGAGCGCAGGGCGTCGCATCTTACCTGTTGCTGCTGTTCCTCTTTAAGAAGCAGAGCCAATTGGAGCTAAAAGATGAAACCCTCGCGCTTCTTGTTAAGCTCCTCGTCTGCTTCTTTGTCCGGCGCAACCTCACCGATACACCTCCCACACGTGATCTTGAGAGACTCTTCATCAGTATTTGTGAGAGCCTCGAAAGCGAGGGGCTCAAGGGCATTGCAGCCGCGGAGTACATCAAGAAGCGTCTCGTCGATGTGTCTGCCAGCGACGCTTTCTTCAAAGAACGTCTTGAGGGGCCGATTTACGACGTCAATCCCGATATGACGCGCTACATCCTTACTGTTATCGCATCTCCGAGCGTTACGAAAGAGATGAAGCCACTTTGGGAACGATACGCCTCCGGAAACTACGTCTGGACAATCGAGCACATCTTCCCTCAGGGCAAGAACATTCCAGATGAATGGGTGAAGATGGTTGCGGACGGCGACATGTCTAAGGCGATTGAGGTGCAGGAGAAACAGGTCCACACGCTTGGTAATCTAACCATCACCGGGTATAACTCAAAGCTGAGCAACATGCCCTTTGTGACCAAGCGAGACCGCAAGGATGTCAACGGGGCGAATGTCGGATACCGCAACGGGTTGAACCTGAACGACGAGTTGGTAAACACTGATACCTGGACGAGCGAGCAGATTCAGGAGCGCACAGACAAGCTCGTTGGACTCACTTTGAAAGCTTTTGACTTTGACGAGATTGAGTTCTAGTGACCGCCAGCCAATATCTTGGGGCATTCAGCCCAAGCGATTCAATCTTGATCCGCAACATCTAGACCGGTATTTCTCTTCAAGCTGTTACAGATTGAGATGTTAAGACGGGTTGGTGGGTAATATCTCAATCTGTAACACGAAGAGGCTGAAAACCGTTCAAGCTGTTACAGAATGAGACGTAAGCTGGAATCTCTGCTTAATATCTCGATCTGTAACAGATAGGGGAGGAATAACCCTCTTACTGTTACAGATCGAGATGAAAACGGTGAAGCCCATGGTCTGCTTGATCGAGCGAGGATTTTCGGACGAACGAGCGTGGAAAATCTCCCGCTTAGTGAATGAGCGTGGATAATCTGCCACATTGGGCCCAGTGGCACGTCAAAAGTGGGAGATTATCCACGCTCGATTTCAAACGGAAGAAAATCCACGCTCGATTTTGCCTGGGAAGAGCAATCTTCTGTCTGGGAAGCTCGATCTCGACCTATATATAGGTGCAAATGAATCGCTATCGAAGCAATAATCTGCAGGCTCACTCCACTACGCCAAAGTGTTCCCTCGGGAAATGTCACCGCTACATGCAAATCCACTGTCCATCATATCTAAACTCAGCAAAACCGCAGGTCACAGCTAAATAGATACGCCCGGGGCCGTGTATCTAGAGGTTTTCGTTGACAGCCCCCAAGGTTGCATCGTATTATCTTTTTCGTTCGCGGGGGCGGCGGTCCAAAAGACCAAAGGACCTGCGGATACTTGAACGATTGGGAGTTTGCCCGAGTGGTTAATGGGGACGGGCTGTAAACCCGTTGGCTCTGCCTACATAGGTTCGAATCCTATAGCTCCCACCCGTCAAGTGCCTGTATAGCTCAGTCGGTAGAGCACTTCGTTGGTAACGAAGAGGTCACCAGTTCAAGTCTGGTTGCAGGCTCCATCCGGCGGTGTAGCTCAGTTGGTTAGAGCACACGGTTCATACCCGTGGCGTCACTGGTTCGAATCCAGTCACCGCTACCATAGGTAACACGGTGGCTTCTCAATAGTATGTTGAGAGGCCACTATGGTATAAAGGCAAAGTCCCGTCCGGGGACGACCTGTTTAGAGGAGGGCTTTATGGCCAAAGAGAAGTTTGAGCGCACTAAGCCGCATGTTAACATCGGCACCATTGGTCACGTCGACCACGGCAAGACCACGCTGACCGCCGCCATCACCAAGGTTCTCTCCGAGACCGAGGGCTGCAAGGCTGACTTCACTGCGTTCGAGAACATCGACAAGGCTCCCGAGGAGCGCGAGCGCGGCATTACGATCTCCGTCTCCCACGTCGAGTACGAGACTGCTGCCCGTCACTACGCTCACGTTGACTGCCCGGGCCACGCTGACTACGTCAAGAACATGATCTCCGGTGCTGCTCAGATGGACGGCGCTATCTTGGTCATCGCCGCTACCGACGGCCCCATGGCTCAGACCCGCGAGCACATCCTGCTCGCCCGTCAGGTTGGCGTTCCTTACATCGTCGTCTTCCTGAACAAGTGCGACATGGTTGACGATGACGAGCTCATCGACCTCGTCGAGATGGAGACCCGTGAGCTCCTCTCCGAGTACGATTTCCCCGGCGACGACATCCCCGTCATCCGTGGTTCCGCTCTGGGCGCTCTCGAGGGCGACGCCAAGTGGATGGACGCTATCCGCGAGCTCATGAACGCCGTCGACGAGTACATCCCGACGCCTGCTCGTAACAACGACCTCCCGTTCCTGATGGCCGTTGAGGACGTTATGACCATCTCCGGCCGTGGTACCGTTGCTACCGGCCGTGTCGAGCGCGGTGAGCTCAAGCTCAACGAGCCCGTCGAGATCGTCGGCATCAAGGATACCCAGAACACCGTCGTTACCGGTATCGAGATGTTCCGTAAGTCCATGGACTTCTGCGAGGCTGGCGACAACGTCGGTCTGCTGCTCCGCGGCATCAAGCGCGAGGACATCGAGCGCGGCCAGGTTCTCTGCAAGCCCGGTTCGGTTACCCCGCACACCAAGTTCACCGGCGAGATCTACGTTCTGACCAAGGAGGAGGGCGGCCGTCACACCCCGTTCTTCGATGGTTATCGTCCTCAGTTCTACTTCCGTACCACCGACGTTACCGGTACGGTCAAGCTCCCCGAGGGCACCGAGATGGCTATGCCTGGTGACCACATCACCATCGAGGGCGACCTCATCCACCCGATCGCCATGGAGGAGGGCCTGCGCTTCGCTATCCGCGAGGGTGGCCACACCGTCGGTTCGGGCATCGTCTCCACGATCATTGAGTAAATTAGCTCTTTGATATAGCTGACTTAGAGAACCCGGCACTTATATGGGTGCCGGGTTCTTTTCTGCAATGGATATTGAGCCGTTGCTGGTGTCGAGAGGATCGATAGTGGTCCTGGATGCACCGTCGATTAGCTCTCGATGGCTTCATTGATGTGTTCCAAATATGAATGGATCCACCGAGAACCAATTGACTCGAGGTTTTCATTGACAGCACTTACGTGGAGCTGATAAAGTAACAACTCGTGCCCGTACGGGGCGGAAATGAAAGGTTCAGGATACATGCGTACTCTAGTTACTCTTGCGTGCACTGAGTGCAAGCGCCGCAACTATACGACCACCAAGAACAAGTCGACCATGCCTGATCGTATGGAGATCAAGAAGTATTGCCCCTGGTGCCGTCACCACACGCTGCACAAAGAGACTCGCTAGTCTCTAGTCACATACGCCAGTAGTTCAATTGGTAGAGCATCGGTCTCCAAAACCGAGTGTTGAGGGTTCGAGTCCTTCCTGGCGTGCCAGTCATTATTCCGTAAGCTCCCACTTGGGGGCTTACGGTTTACTCATGTATAAGCGCATTGCGCGGAGGTAACCCAAATGGCCAACAAGAAGAACAAGAAGAAGGCTCAGCAGCCGGCACCTGCCAACAACGCTGCTGCCAACTCCAAGGTTGAGGCCAAGAAGGCCGTTGCCAAGAAGAACGAGAAGGCTGCGAAGTCCAAGAAGAACGAGAAGCCTGGTTTCTTCGCCCGCACCAAGAAGTATTTCGCTTCGGTCAAGTCCGAGATGAAGCGTGTCACGTGGCCTGATAAGAAGGAGCTCGTGAACTACTCGGTCGTCGTTTGCGCTTCTCTGGTCGTCGTCGGCGTCGTCATCGCTCTGCTCGATGCTGGCTTTGGCGAGGCTCTTGCTCTGTTCTCTGGATTGAGGGGCTAAACCATGTCTAAGCGTTGGTACGTCGTTCACACTTACTCCGGATACGAGAACCGCGTAAAGTCCGATCTCGAGCATCGTATCGAGACCATGGGCATGCAGGACCGTATCTTTGATATCGAGATTCCTATGGAGCGCGTCACCGAGATCAAAGAGGGTGGCAAGCGCGAGACCAAGGATTCCAAGATCTTTCCGGGTTATGTCCTGGTTCGCATGGAGATGGATGACGATGCGTGGACGTGTGTTCGCAACACGCCCGGCGTCACCGGTTTCCTAGGCGGCAACGGCAAGCCCGCTCCGCTTTCCCGCGACGAGTACAACAAGATGACTCGTCGTCCCGGTAAGGGCGATTCGCCCAAGCGCACCTCGGTTGATATTCAGGTCGGCACGTCCGTCCGCGTCACCGATGGCCCGCTTACCGACTTTGATGGCAAGGTCTCCGAGGTTAACACCGAGGCTGGCAAGCTCAAGGTCACGCTGATGATCTTTGGCCGCGAGACGCCGGTCGAGCTCGACTTTAACCAGGTCGCTGTCATCGCTTAAGTTTTCGTCCGTTCGCGCGAGCGTGCTTCTTCTGTGACTGCTCATCTCAGGAGTGCTTCTAACACGTGCGTGCTTACGATATAGCAAGTACTTCACACTCGTGATTCGAAAGGAATGACCATGGCTGAGAAGAAGGTTGCCAACGTCATTAAGCTCCAGATTCCTGCTGGTGCAGCTAACCCCGCTCCTCCCGTCGGCCCCGCTCTGGGCGCTGCTGGCGTGAACATCATGCAGTTCTGCCAGGCCTTTAACGCCGAGACGCAGGACAAGAAGGGCGACATCATCCCCGTTGAGATCTCTGTCTACGAGGATAAGTCCTTCTCCTTCATCACCAAGACCCCGCCGGCGGCTCACCTCATCAAGAAGGAGCTGAACCTCAAGTCTGGTTCCGCTAAGCCCCAGGCCGACAAGGTTGGTCAGCTCTCCCAGGAGCAGCTCACCAAGATCGCCGAGATCAAGATGCCGGACCTCAATGCCAACGACATTGACGCCGCCAAGAAGATCATCGCCGGTACCGCCCGTTCCATGGGCGTCACCATCGCTGAGTAGCGATTTCTTATGGTAACGACGGGTGCTCCGACCTGGGCGCCCGTTAAATGTGTGCAATAGGGCACACGATACGATGTGGGAGGGCTCACGCCCGTTTAACCACAGGAGGTAATGCACATGGCTAAGCATGGTAAGAGCTATAACGCCGCTGCCGAGAAGATCGATCGCGCCACGCTCTACACCCCCCTTCAGGCTGCCAAGCTCATTAAGGAGCTCGACACCGCCAAGTTCGACGAGACCGTCGAGGCCCACTTCCGTCTGGGCATCGATACTCGTAAGGCTGACCAGAACATCCGTGGTTCCATCTCCCTGCCCCACGGCACCGGCAAGACCGTTCGTGTTGCCGTCTTCGCCGAGGGCGAGAAGGCCCGCGAGGCTGAGGCTGCTGGCGCCGACATCATCGGTTCCGACGAGCTTGTCGCCCAGATTCAGAAGGGCGAGATCAACTTCGACGCCGCTATCGCTACGCCGAACATGATGGCCAAGGTTGGCCGCATCGGTAAGATCCTTGGTCCCCGTGGCCTCATGCCGAACCCCAAGCTCGGCACCGTGACCATGGACGTCGCCAAGATGGTCTCCGAGCTCAAGGCTGGCCGCGTTGAGTACCGCGCCGACCGCTACGGCATCTGCCACGTGCCCCTGGGCAAGAAGTCCTTCTCTGAGCAGCAGCTCGTCGAGAACTACGCTGCCCTGTACACCGAGATCCTGCGCGTCAAGCCCTCTTCTGCTAAGGGCAAGTACGTCAAGTCCATCTCCGTGTCTTCCACCATGGGCCCTGGCGTCAAGGTCGATCCCGCTATCCAGCGCGACTTCCTGGCTGAGTAACTAACAGTTACTGCCTGAGCAAAGCAAGCATTGCTAAAGAGACCCGGTTCTGCCTCGTGCAGGACCGGGTCTCTTGCTTTTGAGTCAACGAAACCACCACGAAGGGGACAGGCACCCTTGTGGTGGTTTTACTTGTGTTGTACTTTAGCGCGATGTAGTACTACCCGAGGCCGAAGGGAGCCCAACATGTTTAAGAACACGCAACAGCTCCTAGGCCTAGCGCTACTAGATTGGATAGCGCGCTAGGGTTGTAATCTCGCTATAACGATTTGTTGTACCCGGGTGCGCTATCGTCTGCCGCTTTCAGGCGTGATGAGCGACACGGGTATTTTTCTATCTCTAGGCCTTCTCTCTCTCCTGAAAGCCATCTGTCATAAAACGGTCAATCAGGAGGAACATATAAGCCGCAAAATCACAATCTTTGACGCCACCCTGTGCGACGGTGAGCAGTCGCCGGGCGCCAGCATGAATACCGAGGAAAAGCTCTTCATCGCCCGCCAGCTGGTGCGCATGAACGTGGACGTTATCGAGGCGGGCTTTCCCATCTCGAGTCCTGGTGACTTTCGCTCCGTACAGGAGATTGGCAAGATTGCGGGCGACCGATGCACGGTATGCGGCCTGACGCGCGCTGTCGACAGGGATATCGAAGTGGCTGCAGAGGCGCTCAAAACGGCCCAGAGGCCCCGTATCCATACAGGGCTGGGTGTGAGCACCAGTCACCTGCGCGACAAGCTCCATATGACTGAGGAAAGGGCAATTGAGTGAGCGATCCATGCCGTCAAACATGCTCGCAAGTTCGTTGACGATGTTGAGTTTTATGCCGAGGATGCCGGCCGCTCCGATCAGGAGTTTCTGGTGCGCATTATCGAGGCGGCCGTAAAGGCCGGTGCCACGGTCGTGAACATCCCCGATACGATGGGCCACAACATGCCGTGGGACTTTGGCGTCCGCATCCGTGACCTGCGCGGGCGCTGCGGGTGCGGCCGGTCAGCGTGCGGTCGACGTGATGGAGTATCGCGAGTACGAGATTGAGCGCATTGCGCGCCAGGCATTTGAGGCGGCGTGCAAACGTCGCGGCAAAGTGACGAGCGTTGATAAGCGCAACGTGCTGGAGACGAGCCGCATGTGGCGCGAGATCGTGCATCGCGTGCAAGACGAGGAGTACTCCGACGTGGAGCTTGAGGACCTGCTCGTCGACAACGCCGCCATGCAGCTCATCAGTCGACCGGCAGACTTTGACGTCGTGGTGACGGAGAACATGTTCGGCGACATCCTGTCCGATGAGGCGGCTCAGATTACCGGATCGCTCGGTATGCTTGCCTCTGCCTCGCTGGATGATGGCGTATCGCTGTTTGGGCCGAGCGCTGGCAGCGCTCCTGACATCGCGGGGCTCGGCGTGGCCAATCCGCTGGCTCAAATCTTGTCGGTGGCGATGCTGCTGACCTACGCGCTCGACATGGGCGAGCAAGCCGCGTGGATCGAGAGCGCCGTGGCGCGCGTGCTCGACGAGGGCTGGCGCACCCGTGACATCGCCGATGTCAACACCCCGGCAGATAAGATCCTCGGCACCACGACGATGGGCGACAAGGTCGTCGCCGCGCTGTAGGCGATGCCGATTCAAGCTGTCAAATATCTCAATCTGTAACATCTAAGGGGCAAAATCGTTCCTACCTGTTACAGATTGAGATTTTCGGCTGAGCATCCGTGGTCTGTCTCGATCTGTAACAGCTAACCGATTATTTGGGCCCTACCTGTTACAGATTGAGACAAACCGTTGGGACAGGTCGGACGAGTCAGCAAAACCACCACAAAGGTGCCGGTCCCCTTCGTGGTGGTTTTTAGCGCAACGAGGTGTTCCCAGCCGACCATACGGGCGGCCTTGCGCTCACGCTGCTCGATGACAGCGCATCTTTAGACGCGAAGTGTGGAACCGGGTGCATATACGAGCCGCGTAGCGTTACGAATTCATGGGAATGACCGTATCGCCAATTTGTACGCTTGCAATCTTGTCTGTGTCACAAACTTGCGAGAACGGCCAGGTCTTGTGGACATCAGTGGTGCCGTTATCCAGTTTATTTGCGAAATAGCCGCTGTGGCTGGTTGCGTCCTCAACATGACCGTCTTTGAACGTCACGATGAGGGGTATGTTGCCAACGGCATCCATAGACTCCTCCATGTTTTGAGACATCTTGCCGCTGTTGTTGTCGTGTTCGATGGAACGATCTATGTTGTAGCGGACTGAAACGCCAACGCAGGATACGGTGGCCTCTTGAATCGTCGCCTTGGTGCCGTTAAAGTTGACCGATTTGGGC
Organism: Collinsella sp. AF05-9; assembly: GCF_003465595.1. Classification (NCBI taxonomy): domain Bacteria; kingdom Bacillati; phylum Actinomycetota; class Coriobacteriia; order Coriobacteriales; family Coriobacteriaceae; genus Collinsella; species Collinsella sp. AF05-9. Next base: position 1,577 of record NZ_QSBB01000004.1, on the reverse strand, counting down.
GCGGGAATCGTAACGGATGTATCTTCGTAATTCAGCTGGAACTTAAGATCCCATGGGCCCGTAAGTATTTTCTTATACTCGGGAAGCTCTTTGCCAGCACGTGGCACAACGAGAGAGTTGATATGCGTGCGGACGGTCCTGCCCATAAGGCCGGGTGATTCAACGCTGAACTGTGCAAAGTATTGAATGCTGGAGTCATTGGGGTTCTTGTCAATGAGCCATGATTGGCCTTGGCCGCCATGCTCGCCATCAACGTATACGTTTCCATCGACACTTCCGGTGATAGTTCCGTTCTCGCCCGGCTCGGAAAGCTTTTTCAGGGCAGCGGGATCGTCGAACGTAAGCGTATAGGCGATGGTAACCATATCCTTGTCGCCCATGATGGCGTCGGCGGTCACGGTGACTCCGTTGTTGGAGCAGCTAGCACCGACGGGCCGGCCAATACGGTCGATGATCTCGGTTTGAGAAGCAGGTCCGTCAAAGATGTCGGAAAGCATGTCAGAAGGAAGCGGCAGGACGCCTGTTGCCATAGCCGTGCCAGCGCCTCCAATGACGATAGCGAGGACTGCCGTTACAGCGGCAATGCGAGCGACTGTTCTTACGGGATGGCGGGCGATGCGCGGCTTGCGTCGCGTGCCATTAAAGTTGCTTTGAGCGGTCGCCGCATCGCTCGAGGCGACGGACTGAGCAATCGAGTTTGCCATGTGCTGCTTCGCATTATCGGTAAACGAAATGTGCTCCAGGGCGTGGCGATAGTCATTCGAATTCGTAGTCATTGTGGTCTCCTTTCAAGGAAAGCCGAAGTGACGCACGTCCGCGGCTAAGGTGCTGGGCGGTTGCAGCTGGCGTCGCGTGAACGGCGTCTGCGATTTCCCTGATGCTCATGCCTGCGTAGTAGTGCAAAAAGATGGCGATGCGCTGTGCTTGAGGCAGGGCCGTGACAGCGGAAAGAATGGCGCAGTCGCGTTGCGCGAATTCTTGCTCGGTATGTGTTACGGGTGCGCAGAAATCGGGGAGCGAATCGAGGTCGACAACCGGGTGATTCGCGTGCGTACGGCCGATATCGCGACATGCGTTCAGTGCGACTCGGATCACCCAAGCACGTTCGTGTTCGAGCGAGTCGAACGGTTGAGTGCGTTGGAGAATCTTGATCAGCGTGTCCTGGCAGATGTCTTGAGCGTCGTCAGCGGATCCAAGGGCCGAATAGCACAATCGAAGGATGAGGTCGGAATACGTGTCGACCAAGCGCTTTGCTTCCCGCTCGATCTGATCGGCATCGCATCGGAGCGTGCTATTGCGGTTACGGCGTGCAGGCATAGTGTCACCTCCAATTGGTCGTGGTGGATATAGGGAAGGCGTCTCGCGAGATCCCTCTACATACAACACGGTCGAGACTGCATAAGTTGACAAAAAAAGACGGCATGTGAGCGCCGTCCTTACAAAACAATGAGTGTTCTCGTTAATTACACAAGCACCGTGATGGACAGGTCGGACGAGTCAGCAAAACCACCATAAAGGTGCCTATGAACTGCGCCCCGAAACTTGGACTGAATAAATAGCGACTACGCCGCAAGGGC